>JBJTQD010000639.1:0-4362 GCA_046075445.1 Planctomycetota bacterium | reverse complement strand
TTTCGGTTTTTCGTTTAGCCCGTCGCCGAAGCCCAAAGCCGCCAGGGTTTGGCGCAGGCGAGGCGCAGTGCGAGTGCGTACTGGGTGGCGGTGGGTGCGCACCGCGGTAACGTTTTCGACAGATGGACCACTGTCTGCGCGGTTGCGACCCACCCTACGCTTATCCGCGTTGGGAAGGAATGCTGTCGCCGAGCGGGATTCGGTTTAGAATAGGGTGTGGAATTGCGAGTGTCTGCCTGACGTTTAGTCAGGGTTCGGGCGTTGTTAAAGTTAATTGAGCGGTCGCCGGGACGCTGAGTCAACATAGCCAAGTTTCTTGCAGGGATCGCCTGAGGGAACTCAAGGAATATCGGTATGTATTTGGAATGCAGAGTTTTCAAAGAAGCGATTGCTGTGGCAGCCTTCTTTTGGCTGGTTGTAATTTCTGGGCTGCAGGCACAGGACGTTCGATATTCGTCGGAGATCCAGCCAATCTTGGCGAAAAACTGTTTTCCCTGCCACGGACCGGACGAAGCGGCGCGTCAGGGCGGGTTGGCGCTGCACACCAGCCAAGCAGCTCGGTCTGAAGGGGATAGCGGCGAGCAGGCGATTGTCCCGGGACGTCTCGAAGAGAGCCAATTGTGGGTGCGAATCAACAGCGATGACGAGTCCGAGCGAATGCCTCCGGCGGAGCACGCGGAGCGGTTATCGGACAAAGATCGCGAACTGCTGCGAAAGTGGATCGCCAGTGGTGCAGAGTACGACGTCCATTGGGCTTACCGCCCCGTAATTCGGCCTGCAGAGCCCGAAGTCAAGAACAAGGAATGGGTGAAGAACCCGATCGACCGATTTATCTTGGCGAAGCTGGAGTCACTTGGCTTGGAGCCAGAGCCCGAAGCCGATCGTGCGCGGCTCCTGCGCCGGCTATCGCTCGACTTGACTGGGTTGCTTCCCAAGCCCGAGTTGCTGCGCGACTTCTTGGCTGATGAAAGTCCGCAAGCCTATGAGCGTGCGGTCGATCGGTTGCTGGCCGATCCGGCTTATGGCGAGCACTGGGCGCGGATGTGGTTGGATGCCGCGCGGTATGCCGATTCGCAAGGGTACGCGCAGGACGAGGTCCGCAGCATCTGGAAGTATCGTGACTGGGTAATCGATGCCTTCAACCGCGATTTGTCGTTCGATCGTTTTACGGTGGAACAGTTGGCTGGCGATTTGCTCACTGGGGCAACCGAAGAGCAACTGCTGGCGACCGGTTTTCATCGCAACACGATGACCAACACCGAGGGGGGGACGGACGACGAGGAGTTCCGTTACGCTGCCGTGATCGACCGCACGAATACGACTGGCACGGTTTGGTTGGCGATGACCGTGGGCTGCGCACAGTGCCACACGCACAAGTTCGATCCGATTTCTCTCGAAGAATACTATCGGATGTTTGCGATCTTTAATCAGACGGCCGATAACGATCAGCCGGATAATGCTCCGCTTCTGGAAATGTGGGCTCCGGGCCAACTCGGAAGCAAGGCTGCATTGGAAAAGCAATTGGCCGAGTTGGAAACGCGAGCTGGTGAGAACAAGTATGCCGAGCGGATCAAAGCTCGAGAGGAAGCCAACAAGCCTGAGCAGCCGCTGAGCGAAGCAGAGCAAGCCGAATTGGCCCATTGGAAGAAGCAGCTCGAAGATGAGAACCGGGAACTGGGGCGGATTCGCGGCGAGTTGGGCGCGATTCGACCGGTCACGACTCCAGTGATGAAAGAACTGAGCGGAGACGCCCAGCGAAAAACTCGGATCGCCATTCGCGGCTCGTTTTTGACTCCGGGATCGGAAGTGAGCGCGGGAGTGCCGGCGGTATTGGCGACGGATGGGGCGATCGAGAATCGCTTGGAGTTAGCCCAATGGCTGGTCGATCGACGCAATCCGCTGACCGCTCGCGTGGCGGTCAATCGGCTGTGGGCTCAGCTTTTCGGCAACGGCTTAGTCGAGACGCTGGACGATTTCGGATCGCAAGGTGCCCTGCCCTCGCATCCAGAACTGCTTGATTGGTTGGCTGATGACTTCGTCGCGTGTGGCTGGTCGCAGAAGCGGCTTTTGAAGTTGATGGTGATGTCGGCGAGCTACCGGCAAGGCTCGAAGGTGACGGCGAAGAAGCTGGAACTCGACCCGCAAAATCGTTGGCTATCACGGAGCTTGCGGTATCGCTTGAGCGCCGAGCAAATTCGGGACACGGCGTTGCAGGCGGCTGGGTTTTTGTCGCCGAAGATGTACGGTCCGCCGGTTTATCCGCCGCAGCCCAAGATGGGATTGTCAGCGGCATTCGGCGGTTCGCTCGATTGGGACCCCAGTCCGGGCGAAGACCGTTATCGTCGGGCGCTTTACACGTTGGTACGCAGGACGAATCCCTATCCTTCGTTCATGGCACTCGACTCGACGAATCGGACTGTCTGCACGGTCAGACGGATTCGAACAAACACGCCCGTGTCGGCGTTTGTGACGTTGAACGACCCGGTCTTTGTCGAGTGTGCGCAGGGGCTGGCGCGGCGGTTGCTGGATTTGCCGCAGACGGATGACGCGGGGCGGATTCGCGAGGCGTTTGAAATTCTGCTGGCTCGCGACGCCAGCGAGGATGAAATGCGCGAGCTTGCGGCGCTGCTGGAACGCGAGCGGGCGACGTATCGGGGCTCAATCGATTTAGCTCGGCAGATGTCGGGCGTCGAGGCGGGTGTTGGCGATGATGTGGCGGCCGAGCGGGCAGCTTGGACGGTGCTGTCCAACGTGCTGCTGAATTTGGATGAAGCGTTGACTCGGAATTAAAGGCGAGAGGAACCAGAACGATGACTTGGAAGCAAACACTCCGCCCTGAATTGACGCCGCGCGAAGCAGCGGTGCAATTTCAAACCCGGCGTCACTTTTTGCAGCGCAGTCCGATCGGCTTGGGCGCCGTAGCGGCGGCATTGATGCAAGCTGGCGCGACTCGGCCAGTCTCGGCGGATGATCAGCAAAGTGCTCAGACGGTTCGGCGACCGACGGCGAAAAATGTAATCTATCTCCACATGGCGGGTTCGCCTTCGCAATTGGAGTTGTTTGATGACAAGCCGGAATTGGCGAAGCGGCATCTGCAGCCTTGCCCTGACGAGTTGCTGAAGGACCAAAAGTTCGCCTTTATCAAAGGCCATCCCAAATTGCTGGGGCCGATTTACAAGTTTGGGCGCTACGGCGAGTCGGGACAGGTTTTTTCGGAGTTAGTGCCGCACCTCGCCAGCATTTCCGACGACCTGACGTTTGTGCACTCGCTCTTTACGGAGCAGTTCAATCACGCGCCGGCCGAATTATTTTTGCATACGGGTAATGCACGTTCGGGCTATCCGAGTTTTGGCAGTTGGGTCACGTACGGGTTGGGAAGCGAGAATCAGGATCTTCCCGGGTTTATGGTCCTCGTATCGGGTGGATCGAATCCCTCGGCGGGGAAGCAGGTTTGGGGGAGTGGGTTTTTGCCCGGCGTTTATCAGGGAGTGCAGTGTCGCTCGGGCGGCGAGCCGATTCTGTTTCTCTCGAATCCTCCCGGTATGACGAGGGAGATTCGGCGCGACAGTTTGGATGCCCTGAATCGGCTGAATCGATTACAAGCCGTTCAATTTGGCGACCCCGAGACAGTGACTCGGATTGAACAGTATGAGTTGGCGTATCGGATGCAGGTTGCCGCGCCCGAGATTATGGATATCTCACGGGAGACGCCGGCGACACTGGAAATGTACGGTGCGACGCCCGGGCAAGGGACGTTTGCCAACAACTGTTTGCTTGCGCGACGTTTGGTGGAACAAGGAGTGCGGTTTGTCCAGCTGTTTGACTGGGGCTGGGATGTGCATGGGACGGGACCGCACGACGACTTGGTGACTCATCTGCCGCGGAAGTGTAAAGAGATGGATCGTCCGGTGGCGGCGCTGATTAGCGATTTAAAGCAGCGAGGGATGCTGGACGAGACGCTGGTGATTTGGGGTGGAGAGTTTGGTCGGACCTCGATGAATGAGGCTCGAGGCGGCTCGACTTATCTCGGCCGTGATCACCATCCGCATGCGTTCACGATGTTTTTTGCGGGTGGCGGAATGAAGCCCGGTTGTTCGTATGGAGCAACTGATGATTTTGGATATTTTGTGACTGAGGGGAAACTCTCGGTGCGCGATCTGCAGGCGACGCTGCTGCATTGTTTGGGGTTGGACCCCTATCGGCTTTCTTATCCTTTCCAGGGATTGCAGTCGCGTTGGATTGGTCCGACCGATGAGGGGCGAGTCATTGATGATCTGCTTCAAGGTTGAGTGAGCGATTCGATAAGGGGCGGTTGTGATGGCCGATCATCCGAACGGCGCAGCAGAGGCTGAGGTGACCATC
>JBJTQD010000638.1:0-4098 GCA_046075445.1 Planctomycetota bacterium | reverse complement strand
GGCATGGAGAGTCGATAGACAACCAAACCAAGAAGGAAAATCGGAATCGCGGCCAGCCCATACCAGAGAGCCGCCGGGTTACCGCAACTCCCTAGCAGAAGCAAATCGCGTGAGCACATCAGCAGTGGGCTGGCGGGATTCAACCAATTCAGCAAATTGCCGGGGAATGTCGTGAAAGGGGCGTAAATGATCGGCGTGAGGATCATCCAAAAGGGGAGCCCGACGCTGAGGAAACGCGACACGTCCTGATACAGCGAACCAATCGGCAGGATCAGCAACCCGAGTCCCGTGGCGAACAGGACCATCAGCAAGGCAACGAGGGGCGACAACCAGGCGGCGGCGCTCCAATTCGCGCCGAAGTACAGCAAGGCAGGAATCAGCAGCAGCGTGCGAACTAACGTATGAAACAGAATCTCACCCAAACCTTCGGCCAGCAGAGCTTCGCGGGGAAAATTCAGTTTGCTGATCATCGAGCGGTTTTGATTGAGCTGATTCAAAGGCATCTGCAATGCATCCACAAATGCCTGCCAAAGAATCATCCCAGTCAGGATATAAACCGTCGGGTGAATATTCGTAGGGAAGGAAAACTCAAGGACTCTTTGCGCGTGCAAGAAAACCCAGATCGCCGTATTCGCCAGAGGCGGGAGAAAAATCCAAAGCAACCCCAGCGCCGTTTGGCGATACATGCCGCGCAGGTTGCGGAGAAACAGTCGCCAAGCAAGTTCGCGTCCCTCCCAAGCCGAGCGGAAAACATTCGCCAGCAACTGTAGCGGCCGCGAGATTTCGGGCTCGGAGTTGTAGACCGTTTCCGTATAGTCACGGCGCAGCAGCAGGTCCGCACTCTCGGAGGAGCTTGTTGCGACAGTCGGATTGGAACTGGTATCTGTCATTCGATCGTTGAGTCTTATTGGCACAGCCAATCTTACGCAGTTGGGACTCTGGAGCCCAATCCTGCTTTGACCAAGTCATGGAGGTGAATCGCACCGAGCGGTTTGCCTGTACTGTCGACCACTGGTAGGACGGTGATCGCGTGCTGCTCCATCAAGTGAATTGCGACAACTGCTTTCTCTTCAGGCGAGATTGTGCGTGGACGGGATGACATGTGGCGGGAGACCGGATCCTCTAGCGGGTTACCACCGGACCCCAGACTGCGCCGCAAATCGCCGTCGGTGAGAATGCCTACGATTTGTCCTTCCGCGTCAACTACGAATACGGCGCCTAGGGACTTGCGGCTGATTTCGACAATTGCCTCTCGCAGTGGACGGTTTGGTCCAATCAGCGGCAATCGCTCCCCTTGGTGCATCAGCTCGCTGACGGTGAGCGACAATCGACGCCCGAGGAATCCACCGGGGTGATAGAGGGCGAACTGTTCGGCGGTCAGGTTGCGGCACCGGGCGACGACAACGGCGAGCGCGTCGCAAAGTGCTAATGCCGTAGTGGTACTGGCGGTGGGAGCCGAGGTCACTTCGTCCGCCTCGCGCTCGATTCCTAAATCGAAAACCCAGTTGGCTTGCTTGGCAAGTTTGCTGTCTGGCCGACCGGTGATCACGGCCAGCGGAATTTCTTTTCGCGTCACATAGGGGATCAATCCCGCAATCTCTTCGGTCTCGCCGCTAGTCGAGAGGGCAATCATCAGGTCACCACTGGCTGCGACGCCCAAGTCACCGTGGAGTCCCTCGGCAGGATGAAGATAAACGGCCGGCGTCCCGGTGCTGCAAAAGGTAGCCGCTGCCTTGTGGGCGATCGCTCCCATCTTTCCCATCCCAGTGAGAATCAGCTTGCCGCGACAGCCGAGAATGGCTGCGACGAGTTGCGGAAACACTGGCTCGAGTTTGCCAGCCAGCCGTTCAATGCAAGTGGCTTCCCAACGCAGCACTTCGGCGGCGATTCGGAGTTGCTCCGTCGCGGTTTTGCTTTCAGTTACTGATTCGGATTTCTTTGACACGACAAGTCCGAGCGATAAGGTCCGCGCATGATCAATCAAGATAGTGTGCCACGCGGATTGCGAACTCCCCCGAAGGAATTGACAACTCAGAATAACTGGGGAAGCGAATCTACCGATTCTGCGGGGGATGACGGGTAGAGCGCCGCGGTGGGCCCCATGGGACTCGTGAGACTCATGGGCAAAAGAAACTTGGCACCAATAGTTGTCGCGCATAAAAAACACGGCCGCCCGGAGGCGGCCGTGTTGGTAGTGCAATCCCATCCCTTTCGGGATAGTCGCACGAAGCTATACGGTTGTTTTCAGTGCCTAGCGCCGACCGCGTTGATTGGACTGAGGCGGTTGCTGGGTTCGCAGTTGCTGTTGTCGCATCTGCTGCAGTTGCGCTTGCAGTTGACGAATTTGTTCCTGCTGCTGACGAATGACTCGTTGATATTCCGCTTCTGCATATCCGTTGCTGGTATCGCGTTCGGCGGGGAGGCTAGGCGATCGGAAACCGTTTGATTTGGACGCGCGACTTGCGGTCTCATTTTCCTCCGGCAATTCAGTCACCCCGGGTTCATATCGGCTTGATTCGCTGGCGGGAGGAGCAAAGTCGGGAATTTCTCCAGGTTGAGAGAGCCGAAACTCGGGCGGAGCAGTTTGGGTGCTCTCGGCAGGAGCTTCGGGCACGGCTGGCGCCTGCCCAAATTGAAGAGTGACGTCTTCCTCTTTTCCTCGACGGGAAATCACGATTTCGATTTGGTCGCCGTTCTC
This sequence comes from Planctomycetota bacterium, assembly GCA_046075445.1. Taxonomy (GTDB): domain Bacteria; phylum Planctomycetota; class Planctomycetia; order Pirellulales; family Pirellulaceae; genus BJ22. Next base: position 1,400 of record JBJTQD010000638.1, on the reverse strand, counting down.
AAGCATTTCAGCAATCTCTTCAAATTGCTCGATTAACTCGACCTCAACTCCGCCGATTTTTGCGATTCGGTCACCTTTCTTCAGTTCAGCTTGGTCAGCGTTACCTTTCGGTTTGACTTTGTCGATGAAGACTCCCCCATCGCGGTCGACGAGTTCGAAGCCGAATCCTTCTTTCGTCGAAGGCTTTGGCTGTTTCCGGCTTGAGATTGGGGTTGAAGCAAAATCGAGTTGGCGACCTTGGGGAGCCGGTTCGGGCTGACCGAGTTCGGGACGAGTGTTTGACTTGGGTGATTGAGCGCTTTGGCGAGAACTTTGTGGCTTAGTCGCCTGGTTACGCGGCGGTGGAGGAAGCTGCGCGGGGGGGCGTTGTCCGCTGTTCGCGTTCGGTCGCGGAAGCGTTTCGGCTACGGGAGGAGGGAGGGTTGGCTGGCTGAACTTAAACGGCGGTCGGCTTTGGGAAGTAACGTTTGGGTCGGGCTCTTGTTGTTGGCCGCGATCCTGTTGTTGGTCGCGGCGACTGGCACCTGGACCACCCAGAAATGCAGGTGGTGAGAAGAGGGATGAAAGGCCGCCGGCTTCGCGGTCGGCGTTCTCCCGAGTGGGCGTCTCCCCGCGCTGTGCCGTTCGAGGGGACTCCGGCTTCGAATTCGCCTTGTCTTCCTCGTCTTTCCGGCCGCTAAAATCGTCGCGCAGCTTCCGGAAGAATCGCCCCGGTGTCCTCGAATCCTCTGACTTTGTGCCAGAGCGATCTGTCGATTGCTGGGCATGCAGGTCAGAGAAAGAAAAAGCCAGAAGCGTCAAAAGGGTCAAAAGCAACCAGCGAGCAGTCATCAGCGGCCTTCCTTGGGGCTGAAAACAAACGGGGCGGGAGCGCAAAATCGATCCCTTCGCCAACCGATCTTCGACCTGTTCTTACGGAAAAAATCAGCATAGCGGGAATGGCCGGTCGCTCTTTCGGGACCGAACTAGCCGCTACAGCCGTTACAACGAGACTCGCCCCGAAAGTGGGGGCCCAGAAATCAGAACCTTCACTGGGACTGAAGATTTGGGCGAAGGCTCAGAGTGCCTCGCGCAGCCGAAAAAGGTCTGGCAGCAGGCCGGCACTGGTCCAGCGAAGTTCCTTTTCCGGCGCTTCGGCGTCGAACGAAAGGACTTCGATATTCTCGCCGAACTCGACGATAAATTGCCGGCAAGAGCCGCAGGGGGAAGCGAGGGGGTGTGCGCAGACGGCAATCGCTTTGAATCGACGATGTCCTGCAGCGACCGCCGATGAAATTGTGACTCGCTCGGCGCAAATCGTAATTCCAAAACTCGCATTCTCAACATTGCAGCCCGAGAAAATCTCGCCACTCTCGGTCACCAGCGCTGCCCCGACGTGGAATTTTGAGTAAGGCGCGTAG
>JBJTQD010000637.1:0-3051 GCA_046075445.1 Planctomycetota bacterium | reverse complement strand
GAGATTCTCTCGAAGCAGTTGGATGAGCATCTCAATCGCTACCGTGGAAGTGAAGAAGACGCGAGGAAGCTGGTGATGCAAGGTGAGTCGAAGCCTGATGGCGCGGTGCCGGTCGGGGACTTGGCGGCTTACACGCTCCTGGCGAGCACGGTGCTGAATTTGGATGAGACGGTGATGCGGAATTGAGGAAGAGGGGTAAACACAGAGGGGTAAACACAGAGGCACAGAGGACGCGGAGGGAAGAAGGAGAAAAAGGTGGGGAAGAGGTTTTTGGAGTTTGGTTTTTGGTTTTTCGTTTAGCTCGTAGCCGGAGCCCAAAGCCGACAGGCTTTGGCGCAGGCGAGGTGAAGCGCGGGTGATCTCAGCGATGGAGATGAGCTGAGTCGTGATGTCCGAAGAGCGTTGAATGAGACGGTAATTGAGATGCCGACCCCCTCTCCCCCAAGGGGGCGAGGGGAGGAAGAAAGGAATGCTCGCGGGACGCGGGGTGGAAAAGATGAGTGGCTGGGATGAAGAATTTGATGATTGATCGTAGAGCGATTTGATTTTTGGAGTTTGAAATGGATCAGATGAGTGCGTTGCAGATGCGGATTAACCGCCGGAACTTTTTTGGTGCATCGGGGCTGCGGCTCGGTGGACTGGCGACGGCGATTCTGGCCGCTCAGGGCTCACTGCCTGGCAAAGTCTGGGCGGGTGCGGCGGATGGAGCCAGCGGCGATCGCGTGCATCCGGCGCTCCCCGGGCTGCCACACTTTCCACCCAAAGCCAAATCGATCATCTATCTCCACATGAACGGTGCGCCGTCACAGCTCGATACCTGGGACTACAAGCCGGGGCTGCAGGGGTACTACGACAAGGATCTGCCGCCAAGCGTGCAAGGTGGTCAGCGGCTGTCGACGATGACCAGCGGACAAGGCCGCTTCCCGGTCGCTCCGAGCAAATTCAAGTTCGAGAAAAAAGGCAAGTGCGGAATGTGGGCGAACGTTGAGCTGTTCCCCTACACCTCGGAGGTCGTCGATGACATCGCGTTGGTCAAGACGGTCCACACCAACGCGATCAATCACGATCCGGCCTGTACTTTCGTGATGACGGGATCGGAAGTTCCCGGCAAGGCGAGCATCGGCAGCTGGTTGGCCTATGGTTTGGGAAGCGAAAATAACGACCTTCCGGCGTTTGTCGTCTTCACGCCGAAGTTTCCGGAGGACAGCAACGGCCAGGCGCTCTTCAGCCGGATGTGGGCCAGCGGTTTTCTCCCGACGCGCTTCAATGGCGTGGCGATGCGTGGGTCCGGCGACCCGGTGCTTTATCTGCCGAATCCAGAGGGGGTCTCGCGCAGCGACCGGCGGTTGATGCTCGACTCGCTGCAGCAGCTAAACCAGATGACGCAGTCGAATCTGAACGATCCTGAAACGGCAACTCGAATTGCCCAGTACGAGATGGCGTTCCGGATGCAGGCGAGCGTCCCAGAGCTGACCGACCTCAGCGGCGAGACAGCTGCGACGCTGGAGATGTATGGCCCGAGCGTCAACGATCCAGGTTCGTTTGCCCACAGCGCCCTTCTGGCGCGGCGCTTAGTCGAACGCGGCGTGCGTGTGGTGCAGTTGTTGCACCGCGGCTGGGACCAGCACGGCGATCTCCCGCGGCAGATCGGCAATCAGTGCAAGCAAACCGATCAGCCGATTGCGGCGCTGATCAAGGATTTGAAGCAGCGCGGGATGCTGGAGAACACGCTGGTCGTTTGGGGCGGCGAGTTTGGACGAACGGTCTACAGCCAGGGCGGCTTGTCAAAAGACAACTACGGACGCGACCACCATCCGCGAAACTTCTGCATGTGGATGGCTGGCGGGGGTGTGAAGGGCGGGATCACTTACGGTGAGACGGATGACTTCAGCTACAACATCGCCGAGAACCCGGTTCACATCAACGACTTGAATGCGACGATTCTGCATTGCATGGGGATCGACCACGAACGGTTTACGTTCAAATTCCAAGGGCTGGATCAAAAGCTGACGGGAGTGGAGAAGCAGCGGGTAGTGACGGAGTTGCTGGTCTAGGGGAATGGTGCCCGGGTCTTGGAGTGTCGCTGGCGGTTGGGACGTTGATCCGCGATACGTTATTTAGAGTTCGGCCCCCTCACCCCCGGCCCCTCTCCCCCAAGGGGGGCGAGGGGAGAAAGAGAGGAATGCTCGCGGGGCGAGGGGAGCAAGAGATGAGGAACGTGGATCGATTGTCCTCAATCGCTCCGAACCCTGAGTGACGAGTTTTTTGATTTGAGCGTTGTGCTCGCTGCCGAGCAGTTGGGGACGACTGCTCTACGATCTTAGAGTTGTAGGGTCGGTTAGGGCCGGGTGGGGTGCAAGAGGTTTGGAGCTGGACCGTCGCTTCTCTCTCTCGTTTTTTCTTTCCAACAGTGCTGAGTGGTTCCCTTCCTCCATGAACGTTAACGCTCAAGACGATCTCGCCTCGGAAGTCCCTGCCCTGACTTCGGTGCCGCTGATCGGCGTAGCGGTGAACGCGGCTCTGGCGATGCTGAAGATTGTCGCCGGGATCTTCGGCAACTCTTACGCGCTGATCGCGGATGGTCTGGAATCAACCTCCGATATTGTGACCTCGCTGATCGTCTGGGGCGGTTTGCGAGTGGCGGCGACTCCAGCCGATGAGCGACACCCTTACGGTTACGGGAAAGCCGAAGCGTTGGCGGGGAGTGTTGCGGCGTTGGCGCTGCTAGTTGCGGCTGTGATCATCGCCGTCCAAAGCATTCGCGAAATTTTCACCCCGCATCATCTGCCGCACTGGAGCACGCTACTGGTACTGGTTGCGGTGATCATCACCAAAGAGTTGCTGGCTCGCTGGATGGGCCAGATTGGTTCGGCGGAAAACAGCAGTTCGCTCCAGGCCGATGCGTGGCACCATCGTTCGGACGCAATCACCTCGCTTGCCGCTTTTGTAGGAATCACGATTGGGCTGATCGGCGGCCCTGGTTATGAGCCCGCGGATGATTGGGCGGCGCTGCTTGCTTGCTTGGTGATTGGATTCAGCGGAATCCGGCTG
>JBJTQD010000636.1:0-1916 GCA_046075445.1 Planctomycetota bacterium | reverse complement strand
TACCTGCTCAAGCACACGATTGAGGGAACGAAAGAAGAGACCTTCAATGATCAGGCTGAATGCGATCCTGTGATTGAAGATGTCGAGGTAGCGCTCGATGCATTGCGTGAGGAGTTGCACCTTTACGCTCAAACCAAGGGCGCAATGGTCGGTCCGATTGAAATCACGGACTCAGGCGATGAAATCGATTGCGCTCGCATGGGTTCGGGTGGTTATGCGATTCCTTCAATCGTCGAGCCCGAGCGAATCCAGTTTCGCAAGCATGGGGCAAAGTTTGTCTTGCATGTCGAAAAGGACACGGTCTGGCAGCGGTTTAACGAAGACAAGTTTTGGAAGAAGCACAACTGCATTTTGACTCATGGTGGCGGCCAACCGCCGCGGGGTGTTCGGCGCTTGCTCAATCGGCTCCACTACGAACTCAAACTGCCGGTTTACTGCCTGCTGGATAATGACCCTTGGGGGTACTACATCTACAGCGTGATCAAACAGGGCTCGATCAACTTGGCCTTCGAATCGCGGCGAATGGCTATTCCAGATGCAAAATACGTGGGGCTACGCAGCAAGGATTTTGATCGCTGCAATTTGAGCAATAGCGTCAAGATTCGGTTGAACGACACTGACAAAAAGCGAGCCAAGCAGATCGCCAGTTATCCTTGGTTTGAGCACAAGAAGGAATGGCAGAAGGAAATCAAGCAGATGCTCGACAACGACTTCAAGCTGGAAGTCGAATCGCTGATCAGCAAGGACATCAGTTACGTGACCGAGGTTTACGTTCCCCAGCGATTGCAGGACAAGGACTTTCTCGACTAGCAGCGGCTGGTTGCATGCTCACAGGCAAAGCCGAGGTCTGCTGAGCTTCTGACTTGACTGGCAAAGGATGATTGCCGCATTCTTGATGTTGCGGAGGGACGAGCGGTCGTTGCGTTCGATTCGCCGCATCCAATCGAGACTCGACAAGCTAAGCGCTGCGAGGTTTTTTGCCGACGAAAAACGAGCTCAACAGACAGAGCACTCCGGCGACAGTCGCTCCTGTGAGAATTCGCACTGTCCACTGAAGAGTCGCCGAGTATCGCTTGAGGTTTTCTGTGCCCATTAGTTCCCAGGCTGGCAGCGTACGCGCGGCAAGAATCGTGTCCCAGTCATCCCAGAGTTCGGCAGGCGTTTTGCCTTCGAGATTCTGTTCAGCTTCGATCGCGTAGGACTTGGTGTTTTTTTCGTCGAAGATCAGCGTGCTCTTGGAGTACTGATGAACGAGATAGGCTCCGATACCTGCCATCAAAGCGGTCCCCAAGCCGAGCACAAACAGCAGATTCCGCAGTTGGTTACTGCCTCTAGTTGCCGCTCTGGATCGCGGGGTTTCAGCTGTCGTTTCCGGTTGCAACAGCTTTAGCTCTCGCAATTTGGGAGCGACAAAAACGTGTTGGCAACTGGGGCAAGTACGATCTTGCCCTGCGTGCCGGAATTCGACAGGCACCGTGTTTTGACACTTTGGGCAGGGAACAAGAGCCTTTTGTGACATGGGGGTTACAGTCCTGGGTAACGTAAGCCGGCTCGAATCGCTGCCGGGGAAAAAAGTGCCCGATTTCCGCTGAGCGAAAATCGGGAGTCAAACTGCCAAAGCTGCTCTAAATGGATGAATCTTGACTCTATTGAACGGTCGCAGGCAACAAATTTCAACTCCACAAATCGAGGTTCTGGCGCTTTCCACCTCCGGGCTCAGCAGTTTCCCCCGAGGCTGCCCGCTTAGGAAAATTACCTAATTGGATGTCAATTTTTCGATACCCCCACGATGTCGTTCTGTTTTTTTGGGCTGCGCCTGCGCAAATCAGTCGCAGGCCTCAACTTTCAGTGTTGTGGATTTGAGGCAGAAAAGCCGGCCTTGGGTCCGTGCGGTGTCGGCTTGAATGCCATTTGCT
>JBJTQD010000635.1:0-3116 GCA_046075445.1 Planctomycetota bacterium | reverse complement strand
GCGGCTACATGTCGGCCTTAGCGGTCCTCAAGTACCCCGATGTGTTTCACGTTGCCGTCTCGGGTGCGCCAGTGACGGACTGGCGAAATTATGATTCGATTTACACCGAGCGATACATGCGGACTCCGGAAGAGAACTCTGACGGTTACTCGGCCGGCGCCTGTATGCAATTTGCTTCGCAACTGAAAGGCAAACTCTTCATTGTGCACGGCTTGGTAGACGACAACGTCCACCCGGCCAACACCTGGCAACTGGGCAAGTCGCTGCACGCAGCCAACAAGCGATTCGACCTGATGGTCTATCCGGAATTTGACCACGGAATCGGCAGCACTTACGGCATGCTCCGCTGGGAATATCTGCTGGAACATTTGAAGTAGTATCGACAGGAACAAATCTGTTGCCCTTTTTCATGGCATCTCCTCGACTGGACAGCAGATAGAACCTGCGTAAGCGATCGGCTCAAGCCGCGGAGTAGCCACCAACTTTCCGAGCTACTTTAACGGCGAGACACGGGCGAATGTCCAGTCAACAGCGAGGCACGACTCTTAATCTGAGATAGTCTTTTTTCACGGACATGAGCGTTCTGATGAAATGCCCAACTTGCGATGTCAGATTACGTAAAGCGGTCTACGCCAACGCCAATGTCGATCAGTGTTCCCAATGCTTTGGTCTGCTGCTCTCCAGTTACCGGGGAAAGGCTATAAAGCAACGAATCGACAAGGATATTGATCAACTGATTGAGGAGGCACGGAATGCGCCTCAGCATGACACGCTGGGTAAGATTCGTTGTCCGAAGTGCCGCACTCAGATGAGCAAGGCGGCGGATAAAGAGTTCGGTTTCATGATCGATGAGTGCGAGCGGTGTGAACTGACTTGGTTCGATCCGCGGGAGTTGGCAATTTTGCAATTGGCGTATGAATCGAGCCCGCAGAGGGTTGAGATGAACGCCTTTCGAGAACGACTCAAAAACATGACACCCGCGGAACGCGCCGAGTACGAAAAGCGAATCTCGGAACTCAAAGACCTCGGCGGTCCGCTTCAACAGGCACTTTCCGAGGCGGGCAGTGAATTATGGTTCCGCTACCTTCAAGACGATCACTATTACCGCGATTGAAGGCGATGACTTTGCCTGAAGAGGTAATATCACCACAAGATTAGCGCACGCCGTTTCGCCTCGAAAATTGGCTTGCTGATTAAGAGAGCAATTCTTTGATTACCTTGGCAGGCTCCACTCCGGTCAATCGCTGGTCGAGACCTTGATGCTTGAACGTAAAGCGTTCGTGGTCGATTCCCAGCAGATGCAAGATCGTTGCGTGGAAGTCGCGAACGTGCACGGGATCCTTGACGATGTTGTAGGAGAAGTCATCCGTCTCGCCGTAAACCGTGCCACCCTTGGCACCGCCGCCAGCCATCCACATCGTGAAGCACCGCGGATGGTGATCGCGACCGTAGTTGTCGGGTGACAAGCCACCTTGAGAGTAAATTGTCCGGCCGAACTCACCGCCCCAGATAATCAGCGTGTCATCGAGCATCCCGCGTTGCTTGAGGTCAGTGATCAGCGCGTAATTCGCTTGGTCGACATCTTTGCACTGCATCGGCAGCCGCACCGAAACATTGCTGTGGTGATCCCAGTTATTCAGATAGACCTGCACAAAGCGAACGCCTTGCTCGACCAACCGGCGAGCCAGCAGCACCGTGTTGGCATAAGTGCCCGGCTTCTTTGCCTCTTCGCCGTAAAGCTCAAACGTTGTCGCTGCTTCCTGGCTGAGATCGACTAGTCCCGGCACGCTGTTCTGCATCCGGAAGGCGAGTTCATATTGAGAAATCCGCGTGTGGATTTCCGGGTCGCCGACTTTCTGATAGTTCAGCTCATTCAGCGCTCTGAGTCCGTCGAGGGTCGTTCGCCGCAGGTCAGACGAAACGCCTTGCGGATTGTTGATGTAAAGAATTGGGTCGCCCATTGAGCGAAAACTAACTCCAGCGTGAACGCCGGAGAGGTAGCCGCTGTGCCAGAGCCGAGCGGAGATCGCCTGAATCTGCTCTTTGTTCGTAGGCTGGGCGACGAGCACGACAAAGGTCGGAAGATTATTGTTGAGTGAGCCGAGGCCGTAGGAGACCCACGACCCGATACAGGGTCGACCGGTCACCATGTTGCCGGTCTGCATGTGGGTAATAGCCGGCTCGTGATTGATGGCTTCGGTGTGCATGCTGCGGATGAAGCACATTTCATCGACCACTTTCGAGGTCCAGGGAAGGAGTTCGCTGAGCCAAACTCCTGACTTGCCATGTTGCGCAAACTTGTACTTGGAGGGAGCGATCGGGAAACGCGACTGGCCGCTGGTCATTGTGGTCAAACGCTGGCCGTTGCGAATCGACTCGGGGAGGTCCTTGTCGTACCACTCGGTCATCTGCGGTTTGTAATCGAACAGGTCCATCTGTGACGGGCCGCCGACCATGTGCAGGTAGATCACGTTTTTGGCTTTGGCAGGGAAATGGGGCAGTCCCGGCACGCCGCCCGTAGCAACTTGCGGTTTGCCATCAGCCTTTTGCGCGCCGTCGTCGGCCAGCAACTCGCCGCCGGCCAGCGCTGCGAGCGCCGCCGCCCCCACAGCGTTGCCACCGCGGCGAAAAAATTGCCGGCGTGTTTCGTAACGAACGTAATCAGCAAACATTGGGTGAACCTGGTTGAAAGCCATTTGTACCCTGTTCCTCTTCTTCAAGTCGTCTCTAAGTATTCAAATTCGTTCGGAGCACAATCAGCAAGCCGATTTATTTATTGAGCAGTTCGTCAAGGTTCATCAGCTGATTCAAAAGCATTGTCCAGCTGGCAAGTTCAGCTGGCGGTAGTTCCGGCATCTGGGGAGCCCGGCCGATGGCAAGCAACTCTTTTGCCGCATCTGGATTCGCCTCGAATTGCCGACGAATTGAATCGAGCGAGTCGCGCACAATCACGAGTTCTTGATCGGTAAAGGGACGAGCCAAAAGGATTTTCGCAGCTTGCTGCATCAACTCCGATTGCCGCCCGGCCGCAAGCGCCCCCTTGTCCTGCAGCAGACGCTGGGCGAGCACGCGTGCCGCTTCAACGAACTGGGGATCATTCAGCGTCACCAGTGCCT
>JBJTQD010000634.1:0-8863 GCA_046075445.1 Planctomycetota bacterium | reverse complement strand
GGGGTGCGGTGACGATTCAAACGGGAACGGTTCGTACACTCGCTCGAGAATTTTTCGCAGACGTTTATCGGAGATCGAATCCGGATCGTCTGGTATCCCACCGGGCCCTCCGGGATGAAGAGGCGACAGGCGGGTCGACCTTGGCTTGAACTACCACCAACAGCCACGACGTTCGCCGGATTAGAATCCAGTCACGTCAAACGCTCCCAATCCAAACCCTATCCAAAAAACACGGTCATGTCAGAGCTTCATTTGTTTATCCATTATCGCGAAGTGGTTCCCGGCGGTGGCGGGACGGTCACGCACGAATTGAGTCAACCAATTCCCATTCAGTTCGATGAGGTGATGACGCGATTTAATCAACTTCCCGGCGGATACTGCGAACCCGATGGCGCGTGGGGCTGGAATACGGCTGACCAGCAGACCCGCACGGGTGGAACGATGCAGGCGCTGGGCGAGCAGGTAATGTGCGTCGAAACTTGGGGCCAAATCGCGCCCCGCGATTGGCTGCCGCTCCTGGGGCTCTTCGACCTCCAGCCCCAAACGGCAATCGTGCAACTCGTCGAAGAGGGACGTTTCCTGACCGCGGAGGAATTCGCGATAGAACTGGAGAAGCGATAAGATCCGAAGCCGAAAACCGAAATCCCCGGGACGCTGCGCGAGAAATTTGAGTTTAGAACAATAGAGCAGTAGAAAGAGGTAGATGGCTACCACACCTCGCCGCCCGGTGGGGTCGGGAGACTCGCGCTGAGCGCGACGTTTGATTTCGCATTCCAACTTCCGCATTCCGCATTCCAACTTCCACACTCACTTCTATGCGCCCCACTTCACCCCGCGATCTCTGTCCGGCTCCGACTCATCTCAATCGCCCCGTACAATCCGGATCGCGCTCGGCGATTGAACTGGCGGTGGTCTATCCGGCTGCTTCTCCGGCCGAAGCCGACGCGCGGCTGGGCGGGCTGCAATCGGGCTATGTTTACCAGCGGGACTCGCATCCCAACGCCGATGATTTGGCTGAGCGCTGCCGGGAGTTGCATCGAGCCGAACGCGCGGCGATCACTTCCTGCGGAATGTCGGCATTGGCGCTTGCTCAATTGGCATTGCTGCGATCGGGCGATCACGTCGTAGTCAGCTCGCTGATGTATGGCAAGACGATCTCGCTGCTGACGAGTGAAGCCGAGCGGCTGGGAATACGCTCAACAGTTGTCGACACGAACGACTTGGCGGCGACGGCGGCGGCCGTGGAATTCGAGACTCGCTTGCTCGTCTGCGAGACGATTTCCAATCCGCTGATGCGCGTGGCTGATGTTCCGGCTTTGGCCAAGCTCGCCAAGGAACGGGGCTTTGCTTTGCTCGTCGACAACACGTTTGCCAGTCCCATCGTCTGCCGGCCGCTGGAACTGGGCGGCGACATGGTGATGGAGAGCATGACCAAGATCATGAATGGACACAGCGATGCGATGCTCGGCTTGCTTTGCGGACGGGAGAAGCACTGGGAGCGTGTGCACAAAGCGCTGACGACTTGGGGTCTAGCCGCGGCGCCGTTCGACTGCTGGCTGGTCGAACGCGGCTTGGGAACGCTCTACCTACGCGTCGTGGCCGCCTGCCGAACGGCTGAGCGACTGGCCGCAGCTCTGCGTTCCAGTCCAGCCATTTCGGAGGTGCATTACCCCGGCTTGCCCGACCACCCGGACCATCAAAGGGCCAGCCAACAGTTTGTCGCCGAGGGTGGCCGGCCGCTGTTTGGGCACATGCTTTCGTTTGAGCTGAAGGGGGGACTATCGGCAGCTGAGCGGCTGATTTCCGGCCTGCAGCAGATTCATTTTTGCCCTTCGCTGGGTGAATTGGCGACGACGCTCAGCCATCCAGCTTCGACCAGTCACCGCGGGATGACGCCGCAGTCGCGGGAAGGACTCGGCATTCGCGACGGGCTGATTCGCCTCTCAGTTGGGCTGGAAAGCCCAGAATTCCTTGAAAATGAGCTGTGTGGCGTGCTGCGGACGCTGGACGCTACCTAGCTCCCGGGGATATGATAACGAAGCGTTTTTTGCGTTTTCGGAGTGGGCTGGAGGTTGCATGCCAAAAGAAGAGGCGTTTGAAGTTAACGGTACTGTCGTTCAGGCTTTGGCGAATACCCGGTTTCGGGTTGAGCTGGAGACGGGAACTGAAGTTCTCGCACATGTGGCTGGGAAGATGCGGAAGAATTTCATCCGGATTGTTCCCGGTGACAAAGTCCGTGTTGAGTTGTCACCGTACGACCTGACCAAGGGTCGGATTGTGTTCCGCGAGCGTTAAACTTCGACGATTGCTTTTGGCACTGCTAGTTTGCGGCAACTGTTGATGCTTTACCTTTGGGGCAAAGTTTCAAGCCTTTCGTTTTAGTGTTATTGGTTTTCGCTGGAGACCGATCCCCACGCTGGTGGATCGAATGGGAAATCCATCGTCCAAGGATGGGAATTCCCAAACATTTGCGGGCAATCCCCGGGCCCCACGATCAACTCTGGACGCCGACTACAGCTCTGGAGGGCGACAAACGACTGATTTGAAGCCCAGATGATTTGAATAATTGGATCAGAAGCCGACTTTCGAAACCCGAATCAGGTAATTCGGGTATTTTTCAAGGATGATGTCTGAATCGAAACTCGCGAAAGCCGCCTCGGGTACTTCGAGGCAACGGTTAATTCCGGGCTAACGCATCTTATTTATTTCTGTTTACAACACCCACATAGTTACTAATGGACTGGGAGGAATGTTCGTGAAATCGCTGTTGCAGAAAGCCTGTTTCTCGTTGGTGATGCTCGCCCTTGCGGTGATGCCGATCTCTCGTTTGGTCGCTCAAAGTGCGGCTGAACCGGCCATCGTGGTCTCAATGGCCACACTTGAAGAACAGATGAACGACCTGAATTACTTTGCCGAAGCCGCCGGCATGAAGCCGATGATGATGATGGCCAAGGCTCAACTCGACGGCTTTACCCGAGGTATCGACCGAACCAAACCGGCCGGCGCGATGATGTTTTTTGACGCTGACTCGCCGATGCCCAAGACGGTCTTCTTCATGCCAATCTCCAAGATGGACGATGTGCTCGACAACCTCGCCCAAATGGTCGAACTCGATGAAGACGCCGAACCAATGCGGATGAGCGCCAATGGCCAAGACTTCTACATGCAGCAGAGCGGCAGCTACGCCTTCATCTCCGACCAAACGGAGCTGCTCAAAAATCTTCCGTCCAATCCAGCAACCCTGGTGGGCGACCTCCCCGAGAAGTTCAATATCGGCGCACGAATCTTCCCCAAGCGAGTTCCTCAGGAACTTCGCGACATGATGATGGGCTTGATCGAACAAGGTGCCCAGCAAGGTGTCGAAGGCGATGACCTCGGCTCGGGACTGCAGCAGCAAAACCTTGAAATGCAGATGGCCCAAATGAAGAGCATGATCAACGAAACCGAGGAACTCGAACTCGGTTTCAGCATCGACAAGGCGAAGCAAAACCTGCACTTCGACGTCCAAATGGTCGGGGACTCAGGCTCGATGCTGGCCAAGGGTGCCGAAAGTTATCTGTCTGCCAAGACCAGCCGCTTCTCTGGTTTCCTCGTCGAAAACTCGGCTATGACGGCCAACGTTCGAATGAACTACTCAAAGGATGACATTCAGAATGTTGAAGCCGGACTCAAAGACCTTCACGAAAAGTGCATGGCCGGAATTGACGGCAATGAAGACATGAGCGAAGACGAACGACAGTTGGCCGAAAAGCTCGCCCAGCAAGTCTTTGATGTGATTGAAGCTACGGTCAAGTCGGGCAAAATCGACGGCGGTATGTGTATGGTGATGGACGATTCTTCGGCCAACTTGGCAGCTGGTTTCCAATGCGAGGATGCCACCAAACTGGAATCTGTGGTCAAGGACCTCGTCGCCGAAGCTGAAAAACGAGCTCCCGGTCAATTCGAAGTCGAACTCAATTCGACCAAGAAGTTCGGAGCCAATTTCCATAAGTTCGTCGTCCCCGTGCCAGACGAAGAAGCTCAAAAGATGTTTGGCGAAAAGGCAACCCTGTACTTGGGTGTTGGCTCGGATGTCGTCTACATCGGCATGGGCACCGAACCTATGGAACTGCTGGAGAAAGCAATCTCCGGCGGAGACTCTGACAAAGCCGGCAACGGCATGTCAATGAGCATGCACCTCGCTCCGCTCCTTCGAAAAGCAGCTCAAATGCAAAACGAACAAAACATGCAAGCGATGGCTGACAAGTTGGCCGAGTCCAAGCGTGACCGCGTTCAAGTCAGGATGTCGGGAATCGAACGTGGCGTGTCATTCACGCTCGAGATTCAAGACGGCATTCTGGAACTGATCGGTTTGGCTGCCCAGCAGATGGGCGGCATGATGGGTGGACCAGGAGCTGACTTCTAAGTCGGTCGCCAACCAGCTTGTCGGTTGACAGCCTATCAGCTGACTGACAGTGGAAATATGAAAACGCATTACCGGCTCGGGGTCAAATCCCGGGCCGGTTTGCTTATAGGGCGGGGAATGATAACCGCAAAGCCGCGCAGCCTACAGGCTCTTTCGTTTAGCCCGTAGCCAGCGACGAGGCGAAGCGCAAGTTCGCTCGGCCCCAAGAACGAGCTAACCGCACCGCGCCCATCCCAAAGCCTCCGAGCGTGCCACCTGAGAACACGCTTACCACCTCGATCTCAAAACGAAAAAAGCCCGCGAGGGCCGCAACCCTCCGGGCTTTTCGATTTGCTTGTTTCGCTTGGCCTAGGCCCGAGTCGAACCGCCTAGCGGCCGCCGTTGGGACCGATGGCCGAACTGCGAGCTTCCTTCAAGGCCGCTGCTTCGCGGCTCAGCTTGAATTCAGGTCCCTTGGGGAAGTACTGAATGTCGTCGTTCAGGTAGTAACCGCTCGGCAGCGTCTGACCACCGACGTTTACCTGGCAACCAACCGACACGGCTGAGGCCAAGACCAACAGGCCGGCGACTAAGGTTTTCAGATTCCGCGATGGCATCGGTGATTTCATTTGAATCCAAGCTCCGTTCGACGTTCCGGACGAGATGGCTCCGGTTCCTGTCAGTTCCTACTTCGATTGCGAAATAATCGTCACAAACTGTATCGGCGTGATAACCGGTAGACTTTGACGATTTCCCGGAAAATACTTCCCTGAGAAACTGGGCTATTTATTAGGCTCTTTTGCTTTTGCACGCCGATAGTTCCTTCATAATCTTGGCAAGCCCGGTAAAATTCCGGGGCAAGGCAAGGCACACTTCGACTGATTTCACGGGAACTGGCTGTCGCGGGCAACTCACACCCTGACACAAAAGGGAGCGTGCGTTGGCGAGCGGTGTTCGCGTTCTGCAAGCAGTTCAACTGTCCGGTCGATTCATTGGCCGTTGGCGGGTGAACTCCGCAGCCCGGCACCCACCGTCAACCCGCCACTTAACATCCCGCTAGCACAACCAAACCGAGACGCGTCACTGCGCTCGGCGTGTTCCTGAAATCGCTCGACTACTTTATCTTTGGGATCAGCCATGTTGCAGCTTTTTCCCGCCCTGCGTCAGCGCTTGGTGGCAAGCTTTATCGGCCTCATCTTGGCCATAGTCGGCACGTCCGTTTCTGCACAACTCGGGCCGCTGGCGTCCAATCAAGTCCCGGATGCAAGTTACTACTTGCTGCTGCCAGATTTTTATAACGGCAATTACCGGGATGTCGTGCGCGATTTTGCGAACACCCGCGGCGCGCTTCGATTTGGGACTGACCGCTATGTCGATTCCATCTGCTACTGGACGATGGCGGGCGAATGCAATTATCTGACTGGCAATTTTCCAAAAGCGGTTGAGTTCTACGAATCAGCTCTCGACATTTATCTTTCTCACACCGCGTCCGGTTGGCATCAACGGATTCAACCTCCGCCCGTCATCAATCCGGTCAACGGCGCCATCCAAGCGGCTCAAATTAACTGGGGTCAATCGACGCGAACCTTTGCGCTCCCCGGCATGCCAGATTCCTTTCAAGTCATGTTCGGAAGACTGGACAACGAACGAGTCGCCCAGCAAGGCGGGGTGATCCAGAACCCCGAGTTTCGTCGCGTCGATGTGGCTGAGGTAATGCGCTGCACCGCCTTGGCTCTGCATCGTCGCCGCATGCTCAAGGGCGTCACAACCCGGCTCGATCCGTTCAGTGCCAACTGCGTCAAAGTCCTCGAACCGCTTGGCGGCGGGGACGGCAGCATTCTCGGTGCCTGGAACGGGATCGCCCTGGGGATCGCTTATGCCGGCGTCGAAGAATTCGATAAGGCCCAAGAGATTCTGCTTCGCTCGCTGCAGTTCGGCGGAGGAATGGACCACCTACTCACGCCAGTCGGGCTCCTGGAATTGGCTGTGATCAAGTATCAACTGGGAGAGCTGAACGAAGCCGCTGCGTTGGCACTTGAGGCATCCTACTCAGCTGCCTTCTTTGGTCAATTCGATCTGATCGAAGAAGCCCTCTCGCTCGGGACGACCATTCACCTGGCCCGAGACCGCAGCGTCTACCCGCCATTGCAGAATGCGATCGTCTGGTTGGGCCGCGACAATGCCCGCTTCGCACAAGCCTCATTGACCATTCGCTTGGCAGAGTGCTTTTCCGAGGCAGGAGACGCGGCGAGTTCCGCGACGCTTCTCAACGGCGTCAGTCGCGTCGTTCCCCGATTGAGCAATACGCTGGCCGGACGACTCGGCTACCTCGCCGCACTGAACCAGTTTCTCGATGGCAACTTTGAAGCCGGTCGTGTGCAACTAGCCGAGGCGATGACGCTTTTTCAAAGTAGTTCCCGATGGTTGTACCAGCTTGGACTGGCCGACAATCTCACTTTGAAGCGGGCTATTTCGGACCGGCAATCCGACTTCCTCTACGGGATGCTTCTCCGCGACCCAGTCGATAACGAATGGCGAACCGACCCGATGGAAGCGATGTCTTTCCTCTCGTCCGATCACCTTGCTCCGATCGAACGCTGGTTTGCAATTGCGATCGACAACCGCGACTTCGAACATGCGATCGAGATTGCCGAACTGCTCCGCCGACATCGCTTTTATGCGCTGATGCCGCTGGCCGGCCGACAGCTCGCTTTCCGCTGGTTGATGCATGCCCCAGCCGAATCGGTTGCGGAAGATGTCATGAATCGCCGGGCTGACTTCCTGAACCGTTTCCCGGACTACCGAAACCTGTGCGATCAAGCGGACCAACTGCAACAACAACTCTTAGCACTGCCAATTCAGACCGACCCGGATACGGACCAGCAGAAAGAGCAGAAAGCTGCGTTTGTCTCGCTGATGAAGGTCTCGCAGCAGCAAGAAGCGGCGCTGGGCAGCTTTGCGCTGCGCCGTGAGCCCGCCGCGTTGAGCTTTCCGCCTTTCATCCCCGCCAGTAATTTGCGGAATGATGTTCGCGCCAATCAGCTGGTGATTTACACGGTCGCAGCAGGCGAGACGATTTACTTTTTCGCGATCGATTTACAGGGTGTGAAGCTCGTTTCTTGGCACCCTAGACGCAAGGTCGTCGCGGATATCAATCAACTGATCAAAGAAGCAAACCTTGCCGACCGCGGCTTCGATGCTGAAATGCTCGCCGACGCCAAATGGCAGGAAACGGCTTTCAAAGTTGCCGCCAATTGGCTTCCCCAACTCGACCTTTCACCGCTGGGTGAAGGAAGCGAAGTGGTCATCATTCCCGATGGAGTACTCTGGTACGCCCCGTTTGAATTGCTTCGGTTTGGCGCCGCTGCCGATGCGGCTCAGTCACTGTTTGATTTGTCGGCCATCCGCTACTCGCCGACCCTCGGGCTGGCCCTGCAACCCCAACGCCCCTACAAGCCTTGGTCGCGAACAGCGGTATTCTCGGGACCAGTCAGCAACCGGTTTGACGTCGCTTGGACTGACGCTCAAGTTGCCGACTACCAGAAAGCCTCGCCGCTGATCGTCAATTTTCCGCAGCAGCTCGACATTCCGACTAATCTGTTCAACACCATTCTCGATCAGGTGGTTGTTTGGACGGAGTCGAGCCCAATTGAGAAGAGCGGCCCGTTTGGCGTCGTCCCGGCAGAAAAAGACCGCGGCAAGAATGGAAACAATATCGCGGGCTGGATGGCACTGCCCTTTAACGGAGCCGAACATGTCGTGCTCCCATGCTTCGCCGGAGCCGGAGATAACGGCATCCGAGGCGCCGCCGACGGGAATGAGTTTTTCGTCATCTCTTGCGCTTTACTTTCCTCGGGCACCCGAACCGTGCTGATCAGCCGCTGGAATGTCGGGGGCGAGAGCTCTCTCAAAGCAACGCGGCAATATCTGAACGATGTTGCAGACGACTTTGCGCCCAGCTTGGCTTGGCATCGCGCGGCAAAAACGCTGCGCGAAACGCCGCTCGACTGGACCCACGAAACCCGCATGAAGCCGACGAACAAGCCACCCGAACTCAAGGGTGAACACCCGCTCTTTTGGTCGGGTTACATGCTGTTCGACGTGCCTACGAAACACGTCTACCGGAATGGCGGTGAAGAGGTCGACCCAGCGGCGAACCCTGCCCAACCTCCAGCCGCGGATAACCCCGAGCAAGCTCCTCCCGCTGAAGGCAACTTGCCCGGCGAAGGCGAGATGCCTAAGGCTGAAGGCGAACAACAGGAGCCGCTCGATCCAGAAAAGAAAGAACAAGACAAAGACGGCAAAGACGGCGACGGAAAAGACGGCGGTAAAGATGACGGCGATGGTCCAAAGCCAGCCGATCCGCCGGCCGAACAGCCTGCAGTTCCACCGACTCCCCCCGACAAATCGCCACCCGACAAAGATGGCGGAGGCGGGAGAGAGAGAAGTAGATAAGTAGAGCAGCAGAGCAGTAGAGCA
>JBJTQD010000633.1:0-3432 GCA_046075445.1 Planctomycetota bacterium | reverse complement strand
CCGGCTTACCTCAATGCGCTGACCGGCAAAGGTGTGCACGTGGTTACGGTGAACGACTACCTGGCTCGCCGCGACATGGAGTGGATGGCCCCGCTCTACATGGGCTTGGGACTGACCGTCGGTGCGATTCAATCTGACATGCAGGGCTCGGAAGGAAATCGACGCCGACAAGATGCTTATTCCCGCGATATTACCTACGGCACCAACAACGAATTCGGCTTCGATTATCTCCGCGACAATATGCGTCCGGCGTCCAATGGCGACGATCGCTTTCCCAAGAGCATGCAGCAGTCGCAGCGGAATCTCCACTTCGCGATCATCGACGAAGTCGACAACATTCTGATCGACGAAGCCCGGACTCCGTTGATTATCTCCGGTCCAGCACATGCCGATATTGCCCGCTATGCCGATGCCGACCGCATTGCCCGCCAACTCATCAAGGAAACACACTACGTGGTCAACGAAAAAGACCACAATGTCACGCTGACTGACGAAGGCGTGCGACAAGCAGAAAAGCTGGCTGGCGTCGAGAGTTTTTACACTCTCGGCAACATGGACTGGCCGCACATGATCGACAATGCCCTGAAGGCACATCACCTCTACAAGGTCGACGTCAACTACGTCATCAAGGAAGGGAAGATCGTCATTGTCGACGAGTTCACTGGACGTTTGATGGAAGGGCGCCAGTGGAGCGATGGCTTGCACCAAGCTGTCGAAGCCAAAGAAGGGGTTAAAATCAAGGAAGAGACCCAGACTCTGGCGACCATCACCCTGCAAAACTATTTCAAGCTCTATGAAAAAATCTGCGGTATGACTGGTACCGCGATGACCGAAGCAAACGAATTCGCCAAGATTTACAACCTTGAGGTCGTCGCCATTCCGACGCATCGCTCGATGCAGCGGGTCCAGCATCCAGACGTGATCTACGCGACCGAAAAGTTCAAATGGAAGGCCGTGGCTGACGAAGTCGAAGCGTATCACAAGTGGGACCTCGTCCGACTGAAGACCGGTGAGATCTACACCGGCACGATCCGGCATGAAGATGAACAAACCGTCCAACTCGCACTGTCGGAAGACGGAGCCCTAGAGAGCTTTGACAAAAAGAAATTAGTCCTCGTCCAGCGTCGAGGTCGTCCAATCCTCGTCGGCACGGTCTCGATTGAGAAGAGCGAACTGCTTTCGTCGATGCTCGAACGCCGGGGAATTCAGCACCAGGTTCTCAATGCGAAGAACCACAAGCGAGAAGCTGAGATCATTGCCCAAGCTGGACGCTTGGGAGCAGTCACGATTGCCACCAACATGGCAGGTCGTGGTACCGACATCATCCT
This sequence comes from Planctomycetota bacterium, assembly GCA_046075445.1. Taxonomy (GTDB): domain Bacteria; phylum Planctomycetota; class Planctomycetia; order Pirellulales; family Pirellulaceae; genus BJ22. The sequence continues at coordinate 2,104 of JBJTQD010000633.1, read as the reverse complement.
CGGTGGCAATCCCGAGACGATGGCTTGGGCGATGCTGCAGGACAAGTATGAGACCCGTTTGGACGTTCCTCATGAAGAATGGACCGGACTGGTTCATCAGTTTGAGCAAGAACACCAAATGAAGGCCCAGGGCGAGCAGGTCAAGCGACTCGGTGGGCTGCACGTGATCGGCACCGAGCGACACGAATCGCGCCGTATCGACTTGCAGTTACGCGGTCGCTGCGGACGTCAAGGCGATCCGGGAAGCAGTCGTTTCTACCTCTCGTTCGATGACGACCTCATTCGCGTCTTCGCCGGACCGGTGATGCGCCGCGTAATGGAAATGGGCGGCTTCAAGGACGACGTGCCAATCGAAAGCTCGGCCGTCTCGCGCCGAATTGACGGTGCACAGAAGAAGCGCGAAGAGTTCAACTTTGAAATCCGCAAGAACCTTCTCGAATACGATGAGGTGATGGACGAACAACGGAAACGCATCTACGGTTTCCGTCAGAAAATCCTCGATGGCGCCAGCTGCCGCGAAATCATTCTCGACATGGTTCGCGATCAAGTCGAAACCAATTTCAAAAGTTTCCTCAGCCCCGATTTCGGCTGCGAATCCTTTGCGGCATTCGCCGGAAACAAACTCGGTTGCGAACTCGAGCCACGCAGTTTCAAGCGACTTAATTTCGACGAAGCAGACAAGATTGCTCATGAGGAAGCCGTGCGCGCGGCCGAGACTGAGGTCTTTGGCAAGGTCGAAGAAAACCTCCCGCCCGGTGAAGACGAATCCGAGTGGAACTGGAACGCATTGGCTAACTTTGCCAACCTGCGGTGGCAACTTGGAGTTCGCGACTCGGAACTGAAGAAGGTCGGTCGCGATCGCGTCGACGAATATCTGCTTGAGCGAGCCCGCACGTCCATTCGGAAGGTCGACCTGAGCGATGCCGAGGTGATGCTGCGACCCGATTTTGGACTGCGCACGGCATTGGCCTGGTCCCGTTCGAAGTTCGCGCTTGATTTGAATCCGGCGGATTTCTCCAGCGAGATGCCTGCGGAACAAATTCAACGCACCGTTATCGATGCCGCTTTGCAGCAGTACGATCGCAAGGAAGCCGAGTTCCCGGTGATGGCCGGTTTCTATCGGTTCGACCTCTCGACTCCGTCCAGCCCTCGGCTCGATCGCGAGGGCTTGGCCAACTGGGCCAGCCAGCGGTTCGACGCAGATTTCTCGCTGGAGCATTTCAACCAGTTGCAGCGCGATGAGATTCGCAACCTGCTGGTCGAAACCAGCCTGCGGAAACAAGCCGCTGCTCAAGATACGCTCAAGTCGCTCGAAGAACGAATCAATTCGCTCAGCCGCAGCGGAGATGTGCCGCTCAAGGGCGCCAACGGCGCAGCTCAAGACCTCGCGAATTGGTTCCGCGACCAACTGCAAACTGAATTGCCATTTGACCGGGTCGAGAATCTCGAAACGGACGAACTGAGAGAACAACTCGAGGCACTCGTTGAAGATCACTACCATCCGGAAATTCGCCGGATGGAGCGGATGGTGTTGCTGGACGTCGTCGATTCGGCTTGGAAAGATCACCTCTTGGCGATGGACTACTTGCGAAGTGCAGTGGGGCATCGCGGAATGGCGGCCCTCGACCCGAAGGTTGAGTACAAGCGAGAAGGGATGCGTATGTTCGAATCCCTCTGGCAGTCGATCAACGAACGCGTAACCGAATTGGTTTTCCGCATGGAGTTGATCAACGAAGGGGCCGTACGCGAGACCTTCGTCGAGACCAAGGCTGTCCATGCTCCAGCGCCGGTGGCCCAGCCCGTGGGACAGTTTGCGGAGAGCCAGCAGCAAGCGATCGAACAGTCCGGTGGCGGTCCGACAGTCACTGAAACGATTCGGTATCGGGGCGAGAAAGTGGGACGAAACGATCCATGTCCCTGCGGCAGTGGCAAGAAATATAAATCCTGCTGCCTCCGCAAAGGTGAATAAGGCCTTTCGGGAGGAGGAGTAAGCTCCCGAAGTAAAAGACGGAAAAGGACTTCCATGGCCTGGCTACTCAACATCGTCTACCTGCTTGCCTGGGCGGCCGCCTCTCCGTGGCTCGTGTGGCGCCGCTGGCGGTGG
>JBJTQD010000632.1:0-4054 GCA_046075445.1 Planctomycetota bacterium | reverse complement strand
GAACTGAACTGGCAAGGTGCCAAGGGCGATCAAGCCATCGAAGAGCTGGTCGAGAAGTTGCTCAAATGAAGCACTCGCTAAGTTCTGGAATACTTCCTGACCTAGAGACTTTCGGCCGACTTGTTTTCGTAAGCAGCGGTCAGCTTTCCGAGCAGATCGTCCGCGTCGTAACGAAGCTTTGCGCCTCCAGCCCAATGGCGAATCTGATTCCGACCGCCGCGCTTGGACTCATATAAGGATTCATCGGCTCGCTCGAACAGTTCTTTGCACTCAATTGCATCGACCAGTGAGGTCGCCAGGCCAATCGAGACATTAACTTTCAGTTCCTTATCGAGGTAGCCCAACGCGGAGCTTTCAACCTTCGCCCGGTACTTCTCGAGAACCTGCATCGCCTCGACGGGAGTCGTGTTCGGCAGCAACATACAGAATTCCTCGCCGCCGTAGCGGAAGGCAACATCTTCCGAATTGGGACGAACGCAGGAACTGAAGATCTTGGCGACGTGCTTCAGCACCTCGTCACCAGCCGCATGTCCGTGGACGTCATTGAATTTCTTGAAGTGATCGATATCTGAGATTGCGATGGTCAAAGGACTTCCACTCGCCTTCGACTCGGTCAGCTTGTCGAAGAAGACCTGTTCAAAGTAGCGGCTGTTGTATAGCCCTGTCATTCGATCGGTGATCGACTGGCTGTAGAGCCGAGTCTTGTTCAGATTGACCGCGGCTTGGTCGGCCAAGCCGAGCAGCAAGGCAATGTCTTCTTCGGTAAATCGACCGAGCGGGTCGAGTACCTTATTCCCGTTCTCATCCAGCATGACCTTGTTGGTCATGGTGATTACGCCTTCCAGCTCATTGCCGTAGAGAATTGGCACGCTGGCGATGCAGTAAACCGCATGCTGGCCGACCTGCGGGATTTGCGTCCGATCGTTGACCCGAATTGGCTTTTTCGTTTGGGCACAGATTCCGGCAACGCCTTCGCCCAATTCGAACGATTTGGTCTCCACCAAACCGTTATTGATTTCGTCGCGAACATTCACCGGGATGTTGCCCCAGACGACGCGAATTTCGAGCTTCTGCGTGATCTTGTTGTAGATCATCAGGTTGCCCTTTTGAGTCATCAGCACATCGACTGCCTTGTTGAGCGTTTCGATGCAGAGCTTCTTGAAGTCGTTGACGTTGGCGATTTGCTGGTTGATGTCGTACAGCGTCTGAATGTTCTTCAGAATTCGTTCGTTCTTTTCGTACTTCAGAGTCGAGTCGATATTGGTAATCGCGATCGACGCCAGTTCCTGAATAAAGGCGTAATCGCTTTCGGGGATTTGCGATCCATCTTCGCGTTCGCCAATCGTCAGAATACCGAGCACCTCGCCGCTTTTTATCAGCGGGCACCAGACATCGGACTTCAGCACATCGAGATCCCAGTGCTGCCAGGCGTGTCGGAAGCGAGCTCCTCGCTGCATGTCCCGCACACTGAAAACGTTCCCCTGCTGAATCAACTGCCAAAGCAGACCAGCATTCTTGGGAAACTTGAACATGAAGATCGACTCTTCCATACCACTTTCGTGGATGAATTTGTCGTTCAGCCCATAATGGGCTTTAACGCGGTAGAAGTCTTGCGAATTTTCCAAGTCATCCTTGAGCAGCACGGAAGTATTGATCGCACTGTACTTCTCGCGAACAACGGCCATGAAGGTCTCGAGCAGTTGCTTCAAATTCAAAATGTTGCTCAAGCCCTTGCCGGACTGGAGCAAAGCTCGCATTTCGAAGATTTCGATGTCTTGCTCAATCGCTTTGGCGCGATAGTACTGCAGTTCCCGTTTAATAGTAGAGAGTTGGGTGTTCTCGCGACCCCGACAAGTCTGTTCAGCCGGCTCACTACCGGCCCCCGCGTTTTGCTCACGGGCTACTTCGTGTGACAACTTGCAGATTGGATTGACGATCGAGTCTTGGCGGTCGGTCAGCATCTCGGATGCCGTCGGCAGTTCTCCTGCCGGAGGCGTCACCACAGCGGCTGTTTGTTTTCCAATATTCGGGTTGGTCGTTGCCATGTTCACACCAATTCTCGGATGCTTCAGTTAAACCCGGTTATTATTCGCAATAAATCGGGCTGCATTACGTTTCGCGAGAGTTTAGCTCTTACTAACTCTGCGGAATGACAGAGTCTTGGAAGTTTGCGGAAGATAACGATTATTCAGTCTAATCAACGCAAAAAACCCGGTGCCGAGCCGCGTGGCTCAGCCCCGGGTTCGGGGAAATTGAGTTTAACCGACCGAGCTGGAGTTACAGCTTGACCGCCTCGACTTCGCTGACGAAGCAACGCTCCTCGCCCCTCAGGAAACGAGCGACCGTCTCGAACACGGAGTCACCAAAGCCCCCGACGTTCAGGATGTCACTCCGTTCCGGAGCCTGGACCGTGGTGTACGGAGCAAGGTCAAGGTTGACCAGCTTCGGTGCACCGTAGCGGTTGCCAAGTTTCGCTTGTCGGTCGACAAACGCGTTCCAAGCAGCCAATACTCCAGTCGAACCGCTTTTTTCGGTTGCCGAGTCGATCCAGCTCTCGTTATCACTAACCAACACCACGCCGGCAAACGAGCGGTCAGCCATTTGGCTGTTTGCGAACTCCAGCGGCAAGGCACAGTTCGTACCGCCACCGCCATAGTTCCGCAGTTGATCCGCCAAGCTCAGAATCGTGTCGCCCGGATCGACATCCGCCGAATAGACGGAATCGTCAAACGGGATCACAACGCTGTCCGGATTGCGCCGAAGTACTGCCGAAGCGAATAAGGCAGCTGCGTCGACGCAGTTCATTGCGCTGCTGACCCGACCGTTATGCAAACCCGTCACCGCGCTTCGCATCGACCCAGAGACATCCAGCCCCACGACTACCGGACCGGCAAAGGCCGGGACGTTGCCGCAAGCCAGTTCCGCAGCTCGCTGGAGGGCCGCGGTCACAGCATACGGAAGTGCATCCTCTGAGTACCGATAAGCCGCAAAGTACTGGTGCGGAAATTGCCCTGCCCGGGCAACTTCAACCTCACTACCTAAGCGCTCGGCCACGTAAGCGACCATCTCCGAGTCTTCCAAAACCCCGTGCCGCAGCAAAGTGTTGAGGTTCATTCGGAGCGCTTGATGCCCCATCATTCGAGCAAGTTGTCTCCAAACCAACGGACCACGAGCCGCATCGACGAGCAGGTCCCAGCGAACTCCGCGCAGGCCCTCGAGTGCCGCGACTTGATCCGTCTCGGTCTCTGCTCGACGGTACGCTTCCAGTTGCCGAACTTCGACCGGTAAATCGGCCCAAGTCGCCGGGGCCCACTTGGCTTCATCCCGTCCGGCCAGCCAACCAAACAGCGCCCGCCGCTGGTTGTCGCGCGGAGTCGGACGCGCCATCCGCAAGATATCCCTCAGACTCGGATCGTTGCCGATCGAGGCGCTCAGCAGCTGCGCCACAGAGGCTTCGTTCAGCCACCGCTGAAAGGCCCGCTGCAGGCTGCTGCTCAGCCCCACCCGGCGCCGACCATCGGCTCGAGTGAATTGCCCAGAACGCACCATCTGGAAAACGTTGCGGAGCATCCGGCCGTTGTCGACTACGCGGTCGAATACGCGATGCATCAGCTCCGTGTTCCGCAGTGAGAGGATCACCAGCAATGCCGCCGGCATATCCTTCATCGCGGCCCTTTCTCGAGCGTACAGCGCGAGCTTCGCCAGATACTCGTCATCCACTTCAGCAGCCAACCGCTGAAGGGTCTCCAGTTGCTGTTCGGCTGTGGTGTAAAACACATCGCCGAAAGTACCGGTAGCGGCCAACTGAGCGAGGGCGTGCCGCGCTTCGAGCTGGTAAGCCGAGCCACCAGCCTCGTTGGTTGCGTCCGTCTTCTGAAAACGGCTCATCAAACTACGAAACAAGCTGCGGTTAGCCATGGAAATAAACTCCTAGTAAAAAAGTTCGACGAAGGGTGAACGAGAGTAGTCCTTGCGGACCATCTTTAACCGTGATGTACTCCCATCCGGCAGTCGAACCTGTGCGGACAAGGGGCTGACCACTGTCAAGCTAATC
>JBJTQD010000631.1:0-2221 GCA_046075445.1 Planctomycetota bacterium | reverse complement strand
CGCCTCGTTTACCGTTTGTTAGTGCACGCGGGCGACGCAAGCGATCAAGAAAGAGCCAACTGCTTTGATGCGTTTGCGAAATAAGCTCAGTGATTCCTGAAATTCAAGCGAAGTGCCGAAAAGAAAACGCAAGGCACTCGCGATTGCGCTCTCAATTTTTTGGCTAGTCGTGTGCCAGTCGAGCCGTCGCCGCGCAGAGTTCGCGAGCGACGTCGGGGCTCTTTGCTTCTGCAACTGCCCGAACGATCGGCTCGGTGTTGCTCCCGCGCACCAGCAACCAGCGGTCGGGCCAGTCGAGTCGCAAGCCATCGAGCGTGCTCGCTGAGGCGTCCGAAAAATGGCCACGCAGGCGTTCAAACAGGCCGGCGATGCGGTCTCGTTCAATGGCAATTGTTGTCTTGTGAATGGCATATTGCGGAAGCCGAGCCGCCAGTTGGCTCAGCGGCAAATTATTCTTCGCCATGCTGTCGAGAACTTGGGCCATCCCGACAAAGCTGTCTCGAACAAAGCCGACTCGAGGGTCGATCGGACCGCCGTTCCCTTCACCACCATAGATCGCCTTTTGAGCGATCATTCGGTCGGTGACATTTGCTTCGCCAACTGCACTGAGTTCCAGTTGGCACCCATGCTGTTGGCAAATGTCGGCCGACATGCGGCTGGTTGAGCAATTCGTCACGACAATACCTTTCTCTGGGCGGGAAGCAAGACGGTGATCCAACACGATTGCCACTGTGAATTCCTCGCCGATGTAGCGGCCGGTCTCATCGATGAGGGCTAGCCGATCGGCGTCCGGGTCTTGGCAGAAAACGGCATCGGCAGCGAGCTTGACGGCTCGCTCGGCAGTCGAGCGAAGATTATCTGCGGTTGGCTCGGGAGGATGCTCGAACAGCCCGTCCGGCTTGGGGCCCAGCAAAGTTACTTCACAGCCCAACTCTTGGAGCAGTCTTTCGCCGAGCACCGCTCCAGCACCGTGGTTGCTGTCGAGTACGACGCGGAACTTGCGGCGTCGGATCGCAGAGACGTCGACGGTCGCGAGTACTTTTTCGAGGTGGGCCGAAGTTGTATCGGTCAGCAGTTCGTATCGCCCCAGTTGGTCGTGTGGAACCCAGCGGACGCTGCGCGCATGAAACTGTTCGATCACATGCTCGCCGGCCTTGGCGGGGATCACGCGTCCATCGGGACCGAAGAGCTTGATGCCGTTGTAGGGTGGCGGGTTGTGACTGGCCGAAATTTGGATTCCCGCAACGGCGCCATGATGCCGCACGAGAACGCCGGTCGTTGGTGTCGCCGCGGCGTCGCCGTAGAGCACATCAAGTCCCGAAGCTTGCAGTGTCGCCGCAATCGCTTGGGCGAACATTGGCCCAGTAGCGCGGCCATCGCGCGTTAAGACCACTGCGCCCCGGCTCGGCAGGCTGGCGGCAAAAGCTGCCGTGTACTGGGCCGCGATAAGTGGCGTGAGGCTTTCTCCGACGATACCTCGCAAACCGGAGACGCTGATGATAAGTTGAGCCATCGGAATTGCCGCACTTTGTTGCTGTTATTGCTCTCAAAAACACGGTTTCAAAATACCAAGCCAAACCTATGAATCCAACCTCCGGCAAACAAGACGTGGATGAATTATTGGCGATTCTGCGAACGGCTGAGTCACTCGGAGAGATATCGGACTCGGCGATCAAAAACATCGAGGACTGGCTGACCGAGGCTCGCTATCGCCCCTATGTTGAGCAAATTGCCCAGCACATTCGCGAGAAACGCTTTAAGCAACTGGATAACGTCTTCTGGACCGTGATTCCTTTCGGAACCGGTGGCCGTCGTGGCCGGATGTATCCATTTGGCAGTAACGCCATCAATGAACAAACGATCGGGGAAAGTGCTCAAGGTTTGGCTAACTATGTGCGGAAGACCAAGCCCAACGGGCCTTGGAGCGCGGCGATTGCTTACGATACCCGGCATCGGTCGCGCGAGTTTGCCGAACTCTGTGCCGACATTCTGGTCGCCAACGGTTTTACGATCTATTTCATCGACGACTACCGCAGCACGCCCGAACTCAGTTTCCTCGTCCGCTGGAAAGCTTGCGATTGTGGAATCATGGTGACGGCAAGCCACAATCCGCCCAGCGACAATGCCGTAAAAGTTTACTGGTCCAATGGTGCGCAATTGATCCCTCCGCACGACAAGGCTGTGATTGCCGAAGTCGGACAAGTGCGTGAGATCCAGCGGA
>JBJTQD010000630.1:0-3696 GCA_046075445.1 Planctomycetota bacterium | reverse complement strand
GCTGGCAAGTATGCCGACCTCGTCGCGGTGCCGGGGAATCCGCTGGAGGAAATTCGCTTAACGGAAAAAGTCTCGTTCGTGATGAAGGGCGGTGTCGTGTACCGTCACGAGACTCGCCCACGCTGAGTTTTGATGAGGCTTCTGGTTCGAGTATTCACCAAATCAAAGGCGCTAGATATGCCAAAGTACCATGTTGCCCGTACGGTGGAAATTTCCGCGTCACCCCAGCAGGTATTTGATGTGGTGTCAGATTTCGGCACGTGGACCAACTGGTCGCCTTGGCTGGTCGCGGACCCCGATGCCAAGGTCACCGTCAGTTCACCCGCCAACCAGACGGGCTCGAGTTACGCTTGGGAGGGCGAGGTAACCGGGCAGGGGGAATTGCGACACCTCAAGCTCATCCCCGGCAAGTTGGTCGACGATGAATTGCGGTTCATAAAGCCCTTCAAGACGACCTGTGCCACCTCCTTTGAATTGCAGCCGACTTCCAAAGGAACGAGGGTGACGTGGAACATGCAGGGCAGCATGCCATGGTTCATGTTCTGGATGATTCCGATGATGAAGACCTTTATCGGAATGGACTACCAACGGGGACTGGGAATGATCAAGGACTGGGTCGAAACCGGAGCGATCCCTTCGCGCGTCGACGTGCGCGGTGCCGAGCAGGTAGGCCCGCTGCGAGTCGCTGGAATCGCCGACTCGGCGCCGGTCGATGCGGTGGGGAAAAAAATGGACCAGTCGTTTGTCGAGGCTCGGGCAGAGTTTGCCAAGTTCGGTTTGAAACCGGGAAATCCAGTCTCCGTCTATACCCGCTTTCGGGTGAAGCAAGGAGTGTTTGATTACCTCAGTGGCTTTGAGCTTAGCCCTGGCCAACAGTTGCCAATTGGGACGCGGCTTAAACTGTGGGAGTTGCCCGCCATGCAGGCATTTCATGTCCGCCATACGGGTAGCTATCGCCACCTCGGCAACGGTTGGAGTGTAGCCAATCAGATTGTCCGGCACCGCAAGTTGAAGCAGCGCAGTTGCGGGACGTTCGAAATCTATCGCAACTGGCCCGGGGAAGTGTCCGAGTCGGAACTGGTGACGGACATTTATCTGCCGCTGAAATGAGCGACAAACAATCAAATTTCCGTTCAGCAAGCACGCTTCGCAACTTACCCTTTCGCAACTCTGATCGGTTTCTGTATTTACCTCGATCTGGTGGAAACGAAACGCTTCAAGGCGAGCCAGAGTTGCGGCCAGCTAGCGAAAAGTCCTGGACGATCCGTTAATTTGTAGACAAATTATAACTGTCGGCTAGTAAACGCGAACTTTGGGGAACTATTTGCGTAGACTTTAGTCAAAGGGAACGGCAGGCGATTCACCCAACACCCAAGGAGCGAAAAATGATTTGGCAACAACTATTTCTGAAGGGCTGCCTGACTGCGGGATTTCTCTGTATTGCAACCGCAAGCTGCTTCGCGCAAGAAAACATCCAATCGCCTGCAGTGGCAAAACCGGAGGAAATGAAGGCACCACAGATCGAAGTCTGCTTTGTGCTCGACACTACTGGTTCGATGAGTGGGCTGATTCAAGGTGCCAAGGACAAGATCTGGTCGATCGCGAATGAGTTGATCGCAACCAAGCCTGCACCAAAAATAAAATTCGGCTTGATCGGATATCGCGATCGGAGCGACGTGTACATCACCCAGATTTCTGATTTGACCGAAGATATCGATGCCATCTACACCAAATTGACTGCATTTGAAGCTGATGGAGGGGGCGACCAACCTGAATCGGTCAATCAGGCCCTCCATGAATCGGTTTCGCGAATGAGCTGGTCGTCAAATTCCGATGTGCTCAAGGTTGTCTTCCTCGTCGGAGATGCGCCACCCCACATGGATTACGAAAATGAGATTCGCTATCCCGAAGTCTGTAAAGCCGCGATGGAACGACGCCTGTTCATCAATACCGTTTTGTGCGGAGGCGACCCGGCGACCGAAAAAATTTGGCGAGAGATCGCCAGCTTGGCAGAAGGGAAATTCGTGGCGATTCCGCAATCGGGTGGCGCGGTTGCAATCGCCACTCCCTTCGATGAAGAAATTGCGAGGTGCAATTCCAATCTCAACTCCACAGTATGCGCATACGGCGATGAAGAGGCCCAGTCTCTGGTAGTCGATAAGCTGAAATCGAATGTCGCTTCAGGCCAAGAAGCGATCGCCGATCGGGCCCAATACAACTCCTATCAACGCAACAACTTCGGCACCAAGTTTTCCGGCAAGGTCGTGGGCGGCGACGATGACTTGGTCGAGCTTCTGATGGGAGGTACGTTGAAGGCAACGGAGATCGACGCCAAGAAACTGCCAGCTGATCTTGCCAAGCTTTCGCCTGAAGAACTCAACCGTGAACTGCAAAAACGGATCGATGCCCGAAAAAAGCTTCAGGAAGAAATCGACACTTTACTCAAAAAGCGAGCCGAGTTTGTGGCTGCTGAAAGGAAAAAATTGGCTGCGGAGGCTAAAACTGACAGCTTTGATGAAAACGTGAAGAAGATCATCCGGGAACAAGCAGCCTTGCGAGGTATCGACTACTCGAAAAATTAAGATCGCACGCCAAGACGAGGCGATTCGAGTATGTATCGCGGCTGCGATGGGAGCCGGCGGTTCACCCCTCGGTGTTCCGGCTAGGCGGTGAAGGCGGTCCGGGATTTGCGGTTTCTCTGCTTGAGCCAGTCGCTGCCCATATTGGAGAATCTCAGAGCATGCCCGCATTTCATCAGCACCAATTTGCCACGGTCGAAGAGTACCTCCACCACCGGGCACCCTATCTGCTGGTCGACAGGATTGTCTCCTGCTCGCCGGCTGAGGTGGTGACCGAGCATCGCGTAGGCGAGGAGTTCTTTCTGCCAGGGCATTTTCCCGGGGCTCCGATTTTTCCCGGCGCGATGATGCAGGAGTTGTCGACGCAATCCGCGGGCGTGCTGATCGCCGCGCACTTTAATCCGATGTCGGTCTACAACACGGCTGACCCGTTCTTTAACGAGTATGCCCTCGGCGTGCTGGTTCGAGTAAACGGCGCCCGCTACCGATCGTTCGCTCGCCCCGGAGACACTCTTCGTTGCCAAGTCGAATTGGTCGAGCGCGTCGACCAACTGTTCGACTTCCGCGGCACGATTACGATCGGCGGTAAGCAGATCATGCGGAACTCTTTTCAGTTGACCAACATCAAGTCAGTTGAATTGATGGGCAGCCAGCGACAGGCTGTTTCTTAATGCGGGAAGAGGGGGAAACAGAGAGACACAGAGGGCGCTGAGAGAAAAAGTGAGACTGACAAAAATTCAGTTGACCTAAAACAGATCAACTTGTCATGATTCGTTTTCAACTTTCTCTTCTTGAAAATCTCTCTTCACCTCTGCGGCCTCTGTGTCTCTGTGTTTATCCCTCTTCTTCCCCACCAGCAATTAAATCGCTTTCATCTTTGCCAGTCCGGTGCGGGCGACCTCCAGTGGGTCTTGCTCCCAGTAGGTGCGATTGAAGAGTTCTAGTGAGAGGACTCCTTCGAAGCCGTTGCGGCGGAGCATGGTGAAAATGTCAGCGAGCGGAGCGATACCGTCGCCGGGGTAAACTCGGTCGGCATCTTGAATCTTAGCCCGGTCCGGTGTGCCCGGATAATCGTTGATGTGGAAGACGGGGATCTTGGGACCAGCCAGCAGCGCGA
>JBJTQD010000629.1:0-1248 GCA_046075445.1 Planctomycetota bacterium | reverse complement strand
ATATCTTCCATCAATTACATGACGCCGATATGAAGTTCGGGCATGTGACTGACGAAAAAGGAAACTCAGTCGAACTCTCACCGTCGACTTTCAGCCAACTGCTGCAGTCGCCCAACCGCGAAGTACGCAGCAACGCCTTCCACCAGTTCTATTCGCAATTCGAGGCTCATCAGTACACGCTGGCGGCAACGCTCAATGGCTCAATTCAGAAAGACGTCTACTACGCGCGTGTCCGCGGATACGAAAGCGTCCTCCAGCAGGCTCTCTACTCTGACAAAGTTCCGCAATCGGTTTACGACAACCTGATCGCGGCTGTCCGCAAGAACCTTCCGGCTCTCTATCGCTTCTACGACCTTCGTCGCCGGAAGATGAAGCTCCCCGACATCCATCACTACGATACCTATGTGCCGATCCTCAGCGATGTGGTGATGGAGCATACTTGGGACCAGGCAGTCGATTTGGTGGTCGATTCCCTCGAACCACTCGGTAGCGAGTATTGCTCGACGCTGCGCTCCGGACTGAGAGGCCGCTGGTGCGATCGCTATCCGAATCAAGGTAAACAAAGCGGGGCGTTCAGTTCGGGTACCTACGACGGCCAGCCTTATATCATGATGAATTACAAGCCGCAGGTGCTCGACGACGTGTTCACGCTCGCTCACGAGGCGGGACACTCGATGCACACTTGGCTCTCGAAAAGCAACCAGCCATTCGAGTACTACAGCTACACGATCTTCGTCGCCGAAGTCGCCAGCACGTTCAATGAACAGCTTTTGACGCAGCACCTGCTCGAGCAGGCCAAGGATGATCGCCAGCGAGCCTACATCATCAACAACTTGATCGACGACATTCGAGCCACGATCATTCGCCAGACAATGTTTGCCGAGTTCGAGAAGATCACGCATGCCATGGTCGAGTCGGGCGAGCCCCTCACGGTCGAAGCGGTGCGCGGTGTTTACGGCAAGCTTCTGGCCGATTACTTCGGTCCGGACTTTACGATCGATCCAGAGCTATCGCTGGAGTGCCTGAGAATCCCGCACTTCTACCGCGCCTTCTATGTCTACAAATACGCCACGGGGCTCTCGGCAGCGATTGCCCTGAGCCAGCGTGTGCTCAAGGGTGGTCTCAAGGAACTCTCTGATTACCTCGGATTCCTTAAGGGAGGCTGCAGCCAGTACCCGCTCGACCTGCTTCGCGGGGCCGGCGTGGACCTGGAAAAGCCAGAGCCCGTCGATACGGCACTGCAGCATT
>JBJTQD010000628.1:0-1780 GCA_046075445.1 Planctomycetota bacterium | reverse complement strand
ACCTTGACGGCCCCGCTTTTGGCTTCACTCCAACGAATCAGGGCTTTGATTTTTCGCACCGCATCGACATCGGGCTCGCCAGACGATTTCTTTCGCAGCGCATCGTTGACCAGAGCTTCGACCGCCCTCGTCCGGTCGTTCTCGATATTGAACATCCGGTTGTATTCGGTGACAAAATCAGCAACTCGCTGGGCGTCGTGATCGAAAACGGCGATGTTGCCGCTGGTCATGTAGGCGATATGAACTTCGTGGCCATCTTGATTCAGCCGAATCAGCGTCCCGCCCATGCTGATCACGTCGTCATCCGGGTGCGGGCTGAAACAGATCACCTTCTTTGGCGCGTCGGTCCCCGCTGGATGATAGTTGATCGTTTGGAGCATCAACTGAAAGACTTCGTGGCAGACAGCTTGGGCCGAGCCTCGCTTGCGAAGCAGCTCGTGCAGTCCATGCTCGCGGAAGGCCTCCTCGTCAAGCTTGAGCAGCGCTTTACCGGTTTCACGACTGAGCCAGAGCACCGCCCTGCGAGTGAGCTTCTCATCCCATTCGACGCTGCCGAGCTTCCACGGGGTTTTCCGCGCGGTCAGCTCACTGGCAGCTGCTTCGTCGAGCATCATTACCGCATCGGGGTGATTCTTCAGATTACTGGCCGGGATTTTCGGGTTGAGCGTCCCCTCGGCGGTTTCCTTGACGATCCGAGCTTTGTGTTCGCCAAGGGCCATCAGGAGCACTTTTCGGGCCTGGAGGATCGTCCCCAAACCCATCGTCAATGCTTGTGTCGGCACATTGTCCAGTCCAAAGAAGTCGCTCGCTGCCGTGCGGCGCGAAGCCGGATCGAGCTGAACCATTCGCGTGCGACTGTCCGGACTGCTGAACGGTTCGTTGAAACCGATGTGACCATTGCTGCCGATGCCAAGTAGAACCAAATCGAGCCCACCCGCACGCGCGATTGCCGCTTCATAATTCTGACAAAAACCCGCTACGTCTTCGGGCGGAATCGTCCCGTCTGGAATATGGATGTTCTCTTCCAGAATGTTGACGTGGTTTAGAAAATGCTCAAGGATCCAGCGGCGGTAGCTTTGCAGGGTCTGCCGGGTGATCCCGTAGTACTCATCAAGATTGAAAGTCACCACGCGGGAGAAATCGAGTCCATCCTCGCGGTGCATCCGAATCAGCTCGCGGTAGACGCTCAACGGAGTCGAACCGGCGGGCAAGCCGAGCACCGCTTGCTGACCAATCGAGTTGCGCTCGCGAATCACAGCCGCCACAATTTGGGCGACATGCCGAGCCATGACGTGTACATTGTCAAACAGGACGCATTTCGGTTTGGTGCCGGGGATGACAGCGGCACCCGGTCCAATCGTTTTCAGTTTCATCAGTAATTCACAAACGGGTCAGTTTGCAGTTGGGCCAATCGTCGGGGTCAGCCAGGCCCTTATCTCGATACCGAGCGTGAGGTGAATTCCTCCCTTGGCCCGAAGCAACGCGGCTAGGTCACAGGATAAAATCGGCTGCCGGCCAGCATTGATGCAAAACCGGCAATCACACCCAAATACCGTTCAAACTCGGTTTCACAATAATAGCCCACACTACCAGACTTGCCTATTATGGCGGGTCCCGGGCAGATTCCCTTAGAGACCCTTTCATGGCGATAATTCTCCCAATACCCGCCACGATCTGGTTTCAATTTGCAGGTCGTTCCGATTGTGCCCAAGTTCACTCAGTTCTTTCCACTTCGTTTCAACTCTCTCACTCGCTGCAACCATGAAGCAAAAGCTCTCAC
>JBJTQD010000627.1:0-1231 GCA_046075445.1 Planctomycetota bacterium | reverse complement strand
GTGCAAAATTCTTTGCGAAGTCTTGGCGTCCGCTGTCATTTTTGCTGCTTGCGTTGGCTAGCGTCCTCGTGACGCCTGCTACGCTGTTTGCCGGCGAGGCCGACCTGATCATTCCGGACCTGAGCAAGCAGACAATCGCCTTTGGCATGACGGGCTACACGCTGCTTCTAATTGGCGTGTTCATTTCGATTCTCGGTCTCGGCTTCGGCCTTTGGATTTACAGCCAACTCAAGGCGATGCCCGTTCATCGTTCGATGCTTGAGATTTCTGACCTGATTTACGAGACGTGCAAGACTTACCTCGTAACCCAGGGCAAGTTCATTTTGATTCTCTGGTTGTTTATCGCGGCAGTTGTTGCGGTTTACTTCGGAAAGCTGGCTACTTACAAGGACCCGGTCAGCCACGCAGAGTCGGCTGGTTTCCCGTTGAGCTTGGTAGGAATCATTCTGCTCTTTTCCTTGATTGGAATTGCCGGCAGTTACCTGGTTGCGTGGTTCGGTATCCGCGTTAATACGTTTGCCAACTCGCGAACTGCTTTTGCGAGCCTCAAAGGCAAGCCTTACCCTTGCTACGCCATCCCCCTGAAGGCGGGTATGAGTATCGGCATGATGCTGATCAGCGTTGAATTGCTGATCATGCTTTGCATCTTGCTGTTCGTTCCAGGCAGCTACGCCGGGCCGTGTTTCATCGGCTTCGCGATTGGCGAAAGTCTCGGTGCTGCGGCTTTGCGTATCGCAGGTGGTATCTTCACGAAAATCGCCGACATCGGTTCAGACTTGATGAAGATCGTCTTCAAAATCAAGGAAGACGATGCTCGAAACCCCGGTGTGATTGCTGACTGTACTGGTGACAACGCCGGTGACTCTGTCGGCCCGAGTGCTGACGGATTTGAAACGTATGGTGTAACTGGCGTTGCCTTGATCACCTTTATCCTGTTGGCAATTAACAAGGCAGTTGCCGGGGATAACTACGAGTCGCTGCAGATTCAATTGCTGGTCTGGATTTTCGTCATGCGAGTCATGATGGTGGTCGCTTCGGCTGTTTCTTACTTCATCAATGAGGCAATGACAAAGGCCTCCAGCGAGAATGCTGACAAGATGAACTTCGAAGGCCCGCTGACTCGACTGGTTTGGATCACTTCGATTGTCTCGATTATCCTCACCTACGCCGTTTCTTACGTAACCATCGGGCCGATGGGCAGCGGTGGTCCTTTGGCTGGAAATGAATCGTT
>JBJTQD010000626.1:0-6806 GCA_046075445.1 Planctomycetota bacterium | reverse complement strand
GAGGAGTATTGGCTCAAGCCGCAAATTATCAGCCGGCTGGTCCAAGACCCCGATTTACGCGAAATGCTCAAAGCGCAATCGGCCGAGACAGATCCGGCCACTCTGAGGAAACAGATCGAAGCCCGCTGGGACCAGTTCCCGAAACAGATTTACGCCGCCTACGCTCGTGAGATTGAAGCGGAGACTGAGCGCGGCTTGGGGCTGAAGCCGGGCGAATTCGTGGCAAAGTATCGGGCGATGGTCAAGGAATTCGTCGCACAAAACGGCGGCGAGTCGCTGCTGCAGCGAGCTCTGCCGGAAATGGCTGACGACTTAACCGGCTTGCAGAAAGCATACGCTGGGGGTGATGCAGAGCAATTCAATGCGATTGTCACGCGACAACTCGCGCGAATGAAGGAACTTGAATCGCCCTCCGGAAATTGGCGAGGAGTCAAAGCCGAATTGTTCTACAACCGGTTTTCTCCGTTTTACTTGGCGATGATCCTGTACCTGTTTGCGTTCCTGCTGACAGTGATCAGTTGGGCCGGTAAAGGCGAGTCATTCCGGCGAGCAGCGCTGAGTGTCAATGGTTTGGCATTGGGAGTCCAAGTCGTCGGTATTATCTTGCGAATTGTCGTTTCGGGGCGACCGCCGATTACGAATCTTTACGGATCGTTTTTGGTGATCCCTGCCTTTGGTGTGATTCTCCTGATGTTGGTCGAGCGTTTCACACGGCTGGGGATTGGCAATCTGCTCGCTTCGCTGACGTCCTTTGTCTCGCTGCTTTGGGCTTGGACGATCAGTATTCCCGATGGCGACACATTTGCCGTGCTCGTTGCCGTGCTAGATACGCAGTTCTGGTTATCGACACATGTGATTTGCATCTCCTTCGGTTACGCAGCGACAATGGTGGCTGGTTTCCTCGGGATGGTTTGGTTGGCGGATGCGGTGGTTCTGAAACGGCTTTCGCAACCAAGTCGCAAAACGCTCTCGGACCTGATCTATGGCATTACCTGCTTTGCTTTATTGCTCAGCTTCTTTGGAACGGTGCTGGGCGGGCTCTGGGCTGATGATTCCTGGGGGCGATTCTGGGGCTGGGATCCGAAGGAGAACGGCGCGCTGATGATCGTGCTCTGGAATGCCGCGATTCTGCATGCTCGCTGGGCGGGGATTGCTCGGCAACATGGAATCGCCGCGCTCGCTGTACTCGGCTGTGCTGTGACGATTTGGTCTTGGGAAGGAGTCAACCAATTGGGAATTGGGATGCACTCGTACGGCTTCAGCGAAGGGCGACTCTTTTGGGTCGCGGTGTTTGCCGCAGGCGTTACGGTCTTCGCTGGATTGTCGTACCTACCGCGATTGCTGCGCGGTTCGGGATCGCCCGCGTGAGTGAGAGTGTTTGATTGATGAGTGCAAGGGATCGTAGGACTTGTGGGAATCGTGGGACAATTGGGAGGATTGGGAACGGGGAATTGCATCATGCCTGAGCTGTTCCCGGGAAATCGGGAAACGGACCCACCTGAACAAATCGGCCGAAATTACTACAATATTTCGCTCGGTAACCTTCTAAAGTCCCCGTTCCTTCAGAGAATGCCCCTCCCATGGAAGCCGGTATTGTCGGCCTGCCCAACGTTGGCAAGAGCACGCTGTTCAACGCATTAACCAGTTCAACAGCAGCCCAAAGCGCAAATTATCCGTTCTGTACCATCGAACCGAACGAAGGGATTGTCAGCGTTCCAGACGAACGCTTGGACAAAATCACTCACTACATTCCTCCGCAGAAAGTGATCCCGGCCATTCTGAAGCTGGTTGACATCGCCGGCATTGTCAAAGGCGCGAGCGAAGGCGAAGGACTGGGCAACAAGTTCCTCAGCCACATTCGCGAGGTCGATGCGATCATGCAAGTGGTCCGCTGCTTCGTCGACGATGACATCACGCATGTCGCCGGTGGGGTCAATCCGCTGGCCGATATCGAAACGATCGAAACGGAACTGATGCTGGCCGACATGCAGACCTTGGAGAACGCGATCCCCAAAGCTCAACGCGCGGCCAAGGGCGGCGACAAGGAAGCCAAACTTCGCGCCACCGTGATGGAGAAGTGCCAGGAGTGGCTGAACACAGGCAAACCACTGCGGACATGCAGCTTCACCGAAGAGGAACAAAAAGCCGTCAAGGCGATTGGTATGATGACCGCCAAGCCGGTGCTGTTCGTGGCGAATGTGGCTGAGAATGACCTCGCTGGCAACAGCCCGCTGGTTAAGCAAGTCCGTGAGTATGCCGTCGCACACGGAGCCGACGTGGTGCCGATTTGCGCGAAGCTCGAAGCGGAACTGGCGGAACTAGACGAAGCCGACCGCAAAGAGATGCTGCAGGCAGTGGGGCTGAGCGAACCTGGCTTGGGTCGTTTGGCTCGAGCTGCCTACAAGACGCTGGGACTGCAAAGCTATTTCACAGCGGGCGAAAAGGAAGTACGAGCTTGGACCATCCCGGTTGGAGCCACGGCTCCTCAAGCCGCCGGCGTGATTCATACCGACTTCGAAAAGGGTTTTATCCGCTGCGAAGTCTACTCGTTGGAGGACTTGGAGAAGTACAAGTCAGAAAAGGAAATCCGCGCCGCAGGAAAAATGCGGGTCGAAGGAAAGGCTTACGTAATGCAGGATGGCGATATCTGCCACTTCCTTTTCAACGTATAGCCGTAGAAGAGACGGAAAACACAAGAACAAAGAGAGTGAAATACAGAGACACAAAGGACGCTGAGCAAGAACCAAGCATTGGGTAAGGCTCTTGGTTGTGCTGGGCTGGGCTGTGCTGGGCTGGGCTGGAAAATGGGATTTGGATTGTTTGATTAAAGAGTTTTTTCCCAAAGCAGCTGCTCGCGCAGTCCTCCGGTAATCCACCAGACCAAGTCATTCTTTAGGTCTTCCCTCTGCTACCTCTGAGTCTCTGTGTTTCCGGCTCTCCCCCCTGCGCTCGCTCTACTGTGATTTCAGCAATCCGCGGACTTTTAGCCAATCGGCTAGTTCCTGT
Organism: Planctomycetota bacterium; assembly: GCA_046075445.1. GTDB lineage: Bacteria > Planctomycetota > Planctomycetia > Pirellulales > Pirellulaceae > BJ22. The sequence goes on along the minus strand of JBJTQD010000626.1, from coordinate 3,800 downwards.
GGCCAGTTTGCGGCGCCGGGGATACTTTTGGCGAGGCCCAAGCCGTGGCGGCCTGTCTCGTAGACATGCAGTTCAGCCGGCACGCCCGCTCGGTGCAGGGCAGAGTAGAACACGATGGCGTTCTCCACTGCTACAACCGCGTCATCGCTGGTGTGCCAGATAAATGTTGGCGGATTGTTGGACGTTACCTGTTTCTCATTCGAAAACTTTTTGATCAATTCCGGGTCGGGATTGTCACCCAAAAGATTGCGCTGTGATCCGCCATGCGTAAACGACTCGCCGAAGGCGATCACTGGATAGCAGAGAATCGCAAAGTCGGGGCGAGAAGAGACTCGCTGGACTGGGTCTGCATCTTCCGCTTGCCCCGCATCGAAATGCGTCGAGACCGTTGAGGCGAGATGACCACCCGCCGAAAATCCAATCACGCCGATTCGTTTCGGATCGACTCCGAATTCCTCTGCTCGGGAACGAACGATGCGGATTGCTCTACCTGCGTCTTGGGATGGAGCGGGGTGGCCGTAGCCTTTTCCGCGATGGCGATAGTCACAAATAAAGGCTGAGACGCCGAGCGAATTAAGCCACTGTGCAATCTCGTGCCCCTCGTGTCCGATCGCCAGGCCGCCATAGCCTCCACCGGGGCAGACGACGATGCCTACTCCAGTCGCTTTCTCCTTCGGGGCGAGATAGACGATCAGCTTGGGCTGGTCTTTCTCCTCGCTCCCCAGCGCACCGGGAGCGCCGGCTGGCCAAAGCAATTCCGTCTTCGGATCATCGGCTCGAAGCGAGGATACTGCCAAGCAGAGCAAAACGAGCCCGATGCAACCGCGAAACCAAGCTCCCGAAAACCGACCTGCCGTCGCCATCTTCAAACTCCCACGCAAAAACTGTTCTGTCAGAGACGATAATTTCGCCTCTCGAGCGGGGAAAAGAAAGCGGTCAGTCCGGAGGGGTGAGGAAATTGACTGGGCTGATTCCTTGACCGAGGTTGGGGCCACTTTGAATCGCCGCTGTCACGAAGCGTTTCGCCTTTGCAACCGCCAAGGGCAAAGCCTCGCCTAGCGCCAATCGCGCGGTGATGGCGGCCGAAAGGACGCAGCCTGTTCCATGCAGGCAGCGAGACTCGATTCGCGGGCTGGAATACTCCTCGACCTGACCATCGTGCCAAAGCAGGTCTTTCGTATCTGCCGAATGGCTATCGCTCTTTACCAAAACGTTTTTCGCACCGAGATCAGCGAGAGCTTCCGCCATCTCGCGCAGACTCGCCCGCGCCCCGGTTGAGATCCCGCTCAACTCCGCTGCCTCACGCACATTCGGGGTAATGAGAAAAGCTTGCGGTAGGAGCGAGACTCGCAGCGCCTCAATTGCCGCCCGGTCGATCAGCGGATGGCCATGTTTACTGATCATCACCGGATCGACGACTAGCGGAAAGGCAAAATGCCCAGCCGCATCGGCTACCATTTCAATCAGCTCAACCGTCCCGAGGGCTCCTGTTTTTGCCGCGTGAGGAGGAATGTCCTCAAGCACCGCCTCCAGTTGGGCTCGAACGAACTCCGGTCGCAGAATCTCGATACCCGAGACCCGCTGAGTATTTTGCACGGTTAACAGAGTGACCACACTGGCACCGTAGACTCCATGCTGCTGAAAGGTCTTCAGGTCAGCTTGCAATCCGGCTCCACCCGAGGGGTCCGAACCGGCGATAGTCAGTGCAATCTTCAAGGGACGGGGCTCCAAAGAATTTTGAGAGAGCATTTCCCTGATCGGGATTCAACCAAACGGGAAATTGGTTATCAGTGTAAAGAAAGCCCAGTGCCTAGCGTAGGTCTTGGCCATTTGGCTGGCGAGCGGAGCGGGTGTCGGGCGGAAGATGGAACAGACTTAGCAATTCCACAAGTTGATCATCCGCGAGCAGTTCCGGGTGGCGAGGTTCCAAACTGAAGCGAGCCAAGACTTCCAAGTCGGCTTGAGCGTACCCAGGTTGATCAACCGCGAGCAGTGGATTGTCAGCCGCGTCCCAGCAGATCGCTGCAGTCGCTTGAGTGACGGGCGAGACTCGGCAGGTGCCGGAGGAAAGCTGCAGTCTTGCCGCGAATAGGCGGAAGGCTTGTAAGTCAGCGACGTCAGCCTCGGCTTCGGGAAGGAAATTCCTCAGTCCATGAATTCGGCTGAGTGCGGCAAGCCAAGCCCGACTCAGCTCTCCCTCAGCCGCGTGAACCTGCAAGTCAGCGCGAAAGACGCGGCCATCTCGCCAAGCCAAATCCGGCACTTGAACCTCGGCTCGACCGCTGAGAGTTTGCCCCAGACTTCCTTGCAAGACCGACAGGTCGACATTGCTCAAGACCGCGTCCTCGACTTGTCCCGTGGTCGCTCCATTACCGGTTTCGCGAAAATCAATCGTCCCACGGAAGAGCAACTGGTCGTCCCAATTTTTCGGAAAGCAGCCAATCGAGGCGAGCAGCCAAGTCGGCGTCTGTTCAGTCACCCGGAGAAAACACTGTTGCTGGCCGCCAACAACGGCTCGGCCTATTCGCAACTCAACCGGATAGTCTCTGCTCTCGGCCGATTCCGCAAATTGAAGGCGTAGCAGGAAAAGCGACTGGTTCTCTTGAGGACTGGAGAGCAGCTCAAAGTTCGCTAGTCGCATCAGAGATGTGGGCAGAGAGCCTTCTTCGGGTTCAGACTCAATTAAAAGGTCGGGGCTGCTTAAAAGCCAAGCTGTTCGGTTGACCGTTCCGTAGCGTTCATCCAATTGCCCGAGTGCCAGTCGCAGCAATTCGATCCCGCTGGGGTTCAAAGCGGCACCCGTCAAATTTAATCGCTGTTCACCGAGGCTGTTCCACTCAATCCGGCCAACTCGGCCAACCAGCTTGTTGCCGCGAAGCAACTGGACCTGATGCAGAATGGTCCGCCCGGGAAGCGGATTCTCAACGCGTTCGATCTCGACATCGAGATTCAAACCAGCCGCGATCATCAGCTCCCAGTCTTCGACATTCCAAACGCGCGATGCCGAGTAGATCACCAATGCCGTCGGCAGAACGCAGAGCAATAGGAATGCCCAGCGACAGATGTGACGGGAGTGATTATCCGAAAGGCGACGCATTGGAACGGATTAATGTAAGCTGGAGACTATGAGTGATAATTCCAATATCAACGGCCGATTTGCCTGCTTATCGATCGCGAGCCATTTGCTGGAACAGGCGGTAGCGAGCGAGCATCTCGTCGAGGCTGTCGCCACCAAACTTTTCCACCAAGGCTCGGGCAATCTCAAAGGCAACTACGTTTTCTACGATTACTGATGCTGCCGGGACAGCGCAGATGTCGCTTCGCTCGTAGCTGGCGACATCGGGCTGTTTGGTTTGCATATCGATCGATTCGAGCGGCTTCTGAAGTGTGCTGATCGGTTTCTTGGCGGCGCGAATGACCAGTGGCTGGCCATTGGTCATGCCGGCTTCCAGCCCACCCGCGTGATTGCTTGGTCGGATGTAACCTAACGAGGGCTTATCTTTCTCGTTGGCTTCGTACTGAATCGGGTCGTGAACTTGTGAGCCAGGACGGCGAGCGGCTTCGAATCCGAGGCCAATTTCGACTCCCTTGATTGCTTGTACCGACATGACGGCCTGAGCCAATCGCCCATCCAGCTTTCGATCCCACTGGGCATGCGTTCCGAGTCCGAAGGGAAGCCCCTCGACTCGAACCTCGACAATTCCGCCAACCGTATCGCCAGCGGCAGCAGCTGCGTCGATTAACTGGCGGACTTCCTCGTTGCGACTGGAGTCGACCGCGTAGACGAGACTTTGGTCGCG
>JBJTQD010000625.1:0-3750 GCA_046075445.1 Planctomycetota bacterium | reverse complement strand
TTCTGGCTTGAGTTCAGGAAAGACTCGGCGGATGAGCCTTAACTCCCCGAGCACATCCAAATCCGGATTGGAAGCGCGAGAGTCCGTCCCGATTGCCACGCGAACTCCCTCTGCGAGCATTTCAACCAGCGGGTATCGCGGGTGGCCAAAATAATGATGGGTACGGGGACAGTAGACGACACTGAGACGCTCTCGATTTCTGGCTAGCTGCTGCCAGTGCGGCCGCGACAGGTAGTTTCCGTGAATGATTAACGCCCTCGGGGCTAAGGCCAATTGTTCAAGCAGCCAACGTAAATCTGGACGCCATTGCTGCTGATTCGGTAGTCCCAGCCGCTCTTGCAGCGAGGAAAATCCATTGACCGCTCCAGCAAGCCATTCGATTTCTTCGCGAGTCTCCGCCAAATGCATCGCCAGAGGGACCTGTTCTCGGCAACCAAGTTCAATCATCCCCTCAAACAGCGACTGGCTAAGTGAATAGGGCGCGTGGGGGCTGAGCCCTATTTGTATGTCCGATTTGCCATCCAGCTTGCGAATTTCCCCCAATCGGCCAGCCACCGCACTCAGTCTCTCGGCCGCTTGACCGGTGAGAATCCCCAACTGTTCAAGAAAAACGACGCTTGGCAACCCTCTGCGGTAACTGCCGATTGGCCACGGTGATGTCGCGATCTCGCCGAGCAGCCCGACTCCATGCGATAAGCTTTCTGAAACTCCGTCGGCAATCGCTGCGGCGTGAGGTGATAACTCCTCTGGGAGACCAGAAGCATCACGCTGCTGACGCCATTTGATTACCTCTCGAACCCAACTGGGAAATCCTCCCTCAGCTGCGAAAGGACTTTTTAGAGAGCTGAACTCCAAATGAGTGTGAGCGTTAACGAAACGAGGCAACACGATCCGATTACCCAAACTTTGCACTGTTTGGCCTGCGGGTCGCGATTTTGTGACTTCGACAATCTCTCGGTTGTTGACCGTGATGAAACCGTCGGCGATCGGCGGTCCAGTGACGGGAAGTATCCAGCGAGCTTGAAAGGTGAGTCGGGGTTCCATTCCGCCAATTATCGACTGCTGCCCGCTGGGGTTGCAAGTCGCGGTGACAAGCTCGGCCCCGCATCTCGCTCGGAGGGCTTTCCAACCGGCTCGGCGCTGGTTTGCTGGAATAGCCAATAGAGCAGCGTGACTCCCAGCATCGTCAGTAACAGTGCCGGGGCAATTCGGTAAGCCGTCACGCCTCGCTCGGATTCGTAAACCAGCCATTGAAACGCACCCCAGCCTCCGACTTTCAGTTCGCCGAGGAGGATGCTCATCGAGTTGTGCATCGCATGACAAGCAATACAGGGGAGAATACTTTGCGTTCGCCAAGCAATTACCCCGAAAATCAGCCCCGCCACAAACGCCAACACTGACTGCTGGAAAACGGCATGGGCGAGAGCGAAGAAAAAGCTACTTGCGATGACGGCGCCGAGCGAAGACTTCATCCTTTGCATTCCTGAGAGAATGAATCCACGAAATGCAAGTTCCTCAAACGCGGCTGGCAAGACGGCCAAGACAACTACGATAGCAACCAGTCCGGGAGCCCCACTCATGACGGTTGCCATGATGGATTGCAATTGCTGAACTGAGTCATTCATCGGGTAAATCGTAAGCACCAAGCCACTCAGCCATGTAAATAGTGGATTGAGTGAAATGCCAATCAGGACCGCTGCAGCAATCCACGCAGGCCGACAAGACTTTACTTTGAGAGCCCAGTCAGGTCGTTTGGTCAAAAACATCGCCATCAAAAGGGCAGGCATAAAGACTGTGGCGAAAAGAATGATCACAGTTTGCAGAGCGAATCCCGAGAAACTCGTCGGCATTGAAATTGCAAATCCAGCAAAGAACTTCACAACCAGAATTGTGACCGCACAAAGTAGGGCCTGCCCCACCGACGGGAGCTCCTGTCTTTGCAGAAAAGCGCGAGTCAACCAATTCCGCAAGCTGAATCGTTCGCTTGCCCGGAACAGAACCGTTTCACTGTTAAATTGAATCACCACCCACCGGACAGCTAACCAGCACCCCGCCACGGTTACTAGGAAGACTGGTCCGCAGTACTGCAGGACCTGACTCACTTGTCCCTCAATCAGGCACCGCAGCAACAGCATCAAGCCGGTAACGGGAATCAGGCTCGTCCCTAACTCCAACCGCGTCGCAGGAAACATCGGGATCGCCATCAGCGGGAGGCAAATCATGATCAGAGGGACAAGGTAGTACTGCCCTTCCTTGCTGCTTCGGGCAAACGCTGCTGCTGCGAGCGAGAGGGCTGAGAACAAAGCGGCGATCGGGACTGTGGCAACTAATAGCCAAATGAGACTTTGAGTCGGAGGCAACTCCATTCCACCGAGCGGCCCGAACCCGCCCTTCGCGGCGTTGCCGGCAATAACAAAGAAGGAAGTGATCCCCAAGCTCATGAAGTTCAGCAAGCAGGTCGCAAAACTGAAAATCATCACTGTCAGCAGTTTGCCAATTGCGATTTCACTCCGACTGGCTGGGCAGCTCAATAGCGTCTCCAAAGTCCCTCGCTCTTTTTCGCCGGCGCAGAGATCGACCGCTGGATAAAATGCACCGGTCAAGGACCAGATCATCAACAGCATTGGGAGGATTCTAGACCAAGCAGCTGCGCGGCGACCTTGGCCATCGGCGATATCCATGCTGCGCAAGACGAAGGGCTCGACTAAACGCGGCGATAGATTCGCCTCGCGTAACGACTCGTCACGCACCGCATTTTTCCAATTGTTCGCAGCCGAGAGAAAACGTTCGGCTGCCACACGAGAACGATCCGACGATGTGTTCAGGAACAAGTAAACGGCCGGAGTCGAGGTGCCTACTCCTTGTTCCGCATTGGGCTGGAAGTCGAGCGGCTTGGGAACTAGGACTGCCAAATCGGAATCTCGTCTCTTCAACTCCTGTTGGATGTAAGCGTTGACCAGAGCCTGCGAGACTTCTCCCGCATTGTCTCGCTTGAACTCGCCAACCAAGCGTTGAAACTCGTCGCCACTCCGATCGGCGAGTTGCACCTCCAGCAACCTGGCTTGGCTGCTATCCAACCAATCCGACGCGATTCGCCCTGCTTGAAGAAAAGGAGGTGAACCGCTCAGGTTTTCATGTCCAACAACCCAAACCTTTGTCGGATGCTCTCGGAAGAACTGTGTTATCTGCAGCATCGAGATTCCCATTAAGGGATACAGCAGCAACGGCAGGACAACTACAGTGAACAGAGTTCGCCGATCACGCAACTGGTCTCGCAGTTCGCGACTCAACAAAAGAAAGACGTTTGTCCAGTTCATCGCTCGACTCCTGCGATTGCCGCTTCCTCGGATTCGGCAATCAAGTCAAAGAAGATGTCCTCGAGATCTCGGCCTTTGGCGCCAGCTAACAATTCAGCCAGCGGGGCTTGCAGGAGAATTTTCCCTCGATTCATGATGGCGACTTCATCGCACAAGCGGCGAACCTCGGACATGATGTGGGAGGAATAGATAATGCACTTGCCTTGGTCGCGAAGTAGCTCGATGGTGCGAAAGACTTCTCGAGCTGCGAGGATGTCCAAGCCAGCTGCAGCCTCGTCGAAAATCAACACGGGTGGGTCGTGGACTAACGCTCGGGCAATCGAAACTTTCTGTTTCATGCCGGTAGACATTCTGCCGCCAAGGACTTGGCGAAAGTCATTCATCTGAAAACGCTCAAACAGGTCATCCATTCGAACATGGAGCGACTCGGAGC
>JBJTQD010000624.1:0-10137 GCA_046075445.1 Planctomycetota bacterium | reverse complement strand
CCCTGTCGGGGCGAGGAGACGTATACCAATGGTGGGCCGGTTTTCGATTTTTCTCCTTCGCGTTTCGCGCCCGCTTATCCTCGTCAACTGGGGCTTCGCGCCAGCCCCCGGTTGAGCAGCAATCGCGAACGCCGCCAACTTGACCTGCCCCAGTCACCAGACTGCTCTGAGTGCTATTACTCAACCAGCTAAACCGCGTTTCAGGGCGTTGGTGGCCGCCTTCCGGGCTGATTTTCGGGCCCCCCGAGCAGGGCGAGGTTTCGATGGCTGTTCTAACCCTCACGACCGGTACAACTTCTCGCTGACTTCCCCGTTTTTAGCAGGTTTGCCTTATGAAATAGGAAAGTCCCATGAAAGGCGTCCTATCTTTCCTCGTCGTAAAACTCAACCTGTTTTACCGAACCGTACGAGGGGCGAGAAATGTCAAAAACTAAAAGCCAAACGAAAACTAACGCCAAAAGCGCGAAAGCACCTAAGGCTTTGAACGAAACTGGAAAACGGAAGGAATCGGACCGTCGCCAAAGCACTGTGGCTGTTGCTGTAGATCGACGCAAGGTCCAGCGCCGACGTCAAATCGATCCGACGACTTGCGAACGCGAGTACAACGATTTGGAAATCGAATTCATGCATGCACTGGACGAATACAAGCGCAGCAGCGGCCGGATGTTTCCGACATGCAGCGAAATCTTGGAAGTCTTGCTGAAACTCGGATACCGCAAAGTTGAAAATGGCTGCGTCCAAGTGAACGGGTCAATGGCGCCGGTCTCAATGGACACCCATCTCCTGCAGGCAGGCGATAATGCTCCGCTGGGGCTCTCCTAATTCAGCGGCGAGACGAGAAGTCTCTCAAATTGAAACATCTGATGTTTAAGGGCAGTCTCTCGAATCGGGAGGCTGCCTTTTTTCGTTTAACCGGTTTCCTACCGCAGCGTTTCGAGAGAGCCGTTTCGACTCTGCTATCACTGCTTAGTGAATATGGGCCAGCGAATCGGCGTGCTCGTGAACTCCCAGGGCTGGCAGAGAGGTCAATCCCGGAAAGCGTTATCTCAGGGGAAGTTGATTTGCTAGCAAAGTCTGGTTGGACTTGCCGCTGGCTGGATAAATCTCTACTTTTGCGGAACTTTTATGCCTCGAGCGGACTCTGGTCTGCTGCTTCCCGTTGCCGCGGGAATCTGATTTCAGCGAGGCGACGATTTGAGTTTGAGCCCATTACAGAAATCCAGGAAAAAGGAATCTCCATGGATCGGATGATTCTACCTACAACGGCTGCTGCTGAATGCTGGCGAACACGCTGTCTATTGATAGTTGTTCTGAGCAGTTTGTCGTTATCTTTTGGCTGTAGTGTTGCGACCCGCAATTACAACATGGTGGGTAAGGAAGCATTTGAAAAGGGACAATACACACAAGCGATCTCAGAGTTTCAAAAAGCGATCGCGCAGGACAATCGAAACTCTGAAGCCTATTACAATCTCGGCGCGACCTATTACACGATCGGCAAGCAGACACGGAATTCGCAATGGCTCGACCAAGGCGAGCAACTTCTGCGTCAAAGCATCGCGCTCAACCCAGGAAACAACGATGCTCATCGGACGTTGACGGCGCTGTTGGTTGAGACTGGACGCTCGCAATACGCTTATGACCTGCTGAACTCGTGGCAGCAGCGCAATCCGGCGAACCCGGCCCCGCTGCTGGAGTTGGCTCGCCTTTCGCAGGAGTTGGGTGACTCCAACCGAGCGACCAATTATTTGACCGACGCTCTGCGGATGGACGCGAACAACCCAGCCGCCTTGAAGGCAATGGGGCATGTCCGTGAGCGACAAGGGCAGTTGGCAATGGCCTTAGAGAATTACACGCGGTCTTATCAAGTCGACCCGCGACAGGCTGATGTGGCCGCTCGGATCGTCGACTTGCGAACCCAATTGGCTGGGTTACCGCAGGGACAATACGCCAGCGGGCCAACAACGCCCCCGCGATAAGAGAGTGGAGGCCGTGTGACCGCGGCAGTGAAAGACTGGTCAATCCTCTCGGACCAAGACTTCAGGCAAAGGCTTTTCGGCTGGCTTCCCGCGTTCCTTCCGTCTCCCTGTCCTATTCCAGGGGAGTCAGCAAGGGTCCGGTCCGGAACGCGAATCTACGGAATGGGATTTCCCCCGTCGGCGGGCTACAGCAGTAAGCCGGAGGTGGTTAAAATCAAGTGATTGGGCAACTGATGATTAGTTGTCCGGCGACTGTTTGCCGTTATTCGTTATTCCGTTTGCTGCCCGCTCGCTGTGTCGACGGTAGCCACGATTAGAGATCAGGTTGTTTCATGAGCACGACTGTTGAAACTCGCGTTTTCAATTTCTCAGCTGGCCCAGCTACCCTTCCACTGCCGGTGCTTGAGGAGATTCAAGCTGACCTGATGTCATACCGGGGAACCGGAATGAGCGTCATGGAATTGAGCCATCGCGGCAAGACGTTCATTGAGATCCAAGAAACGACAATCGCTCGACTCCGCGAGCTATTGAATATTTCCGATGACTACGCAGTCCTGCTGCTCCAAGGTGGCGGGCGACTGCAGAACGTCATGCTGCCGATGAACCTGATTACGGGTCCGGGCCAGTCGGCTGATTACATCCTCACTGGTTACTGGGGAGTCTCCAGCAGCGAGGACATGCCTCACTTTGGAAGATTGAACAAAGCCTTTGACGGTTCGTTCTGCAACTACTCACGTCTCCCGCAACCGGGCGAATTAAAGCTTGAATCGCAGGCGGCTTATGTTCACATGACCTCGAACGAAACCATTCACGGCGTTCAGTTTCAGGATTTCCCGAATACCGGTTCAGTACCGCTAATCGTTGACGCTTCGAGTGAACTGATGTCTCGGCCGATGGACATCTCCAAATTCGGCGGCGTTTATGCCTGTGCGCAAAAGACATCTGGGATCGCTGGCTGCACGATTGTGATCCTGCGGCGCGACCTGATCGAGCGCGGTGGCGACCGCGTTCCGGGTTATCTAAGCTACAAAAAGCATGTTGAGTCGGCTGACTTGATGCTCAACACTCCGCCAACGTTCCCGATCTACGTCACGGGACTGATTTGCAAGTGGCTGCAACAAGAGATCGGCGGCTTGGAGAACATGGAGCGAATCAATCGCGAGAAAGCTCAAATTGTGTACGACGTGCTTGACCGGCACTCGGGCTTCTACCGAGGCCATGCCGACCGCCCCGCCCGCTCGCTGATGAACGCGGTCTTTTTTACGCCGAATGCCCAGACGGATGACTTGTTCGTGACGGAAGCTCGCAAGCATTTGCTCAGCGACCTGAAGGGGCATCGAGTGCTGGGTGGAATTCGGGCTTCGATTTACAACGCGATGCCCGTCGAAGGAGCTCAAACGCTCGCCCAGTTCATGAATGATTTTGCCATTCGCCACGGCTAGTCCGCCTCGAAAAGGGCTTGCCGAACCGAATCACCACTCCCCCGCAGGCAGGAAGACCGAGCGATGCCCCGCGTAATTGTCCTGGATGATTTGTCAGAAGAGGGGCTACGGTTACTTCAGGCCGAGCCGGATTTCGAAGTCGTCGTGCAGACTGGTTTGAAGGGCGATGCGCTACGGGACGCATTGCGCGACTTCGAAGGTGCGATCTGCCGCAGTGGTGTGAAGATCACTGCCGACTCATTGGCTGGCAATCAACGATTGCAGGCGATTGTCCGAGCCGGCGTGGGAACCGACAATATCGACAAAGCGGCGGCAACGCGACAAGGTGTGATCGTCATGAACACACCGGCTGGGAATACGGTCAGCACAGCAGAACATAGCTTTGCTTTGCTGTTGGGGCTGGCCCGCAATCTCGCGCCGGCTCATGCGAGTCTGCTGGCTGGCAAATGGGACCGAAAAAGTTTCGAATGCGTCGAGGTTCGGGGAAAGCATCTCGGGATCATTGGGCTGGGGCGAATCGGTCTGCGCGTCGCCCAGTTAGCGAAAGCCTTTGAAATGAAGGTCTGGGGACTCGACCCTTTCCTGCCGCGTGAGAGGGCACAGGAACTGGAAATTCAGCTTGCCGAGAATCTGGACGAGTTGCTCAGCAAAATCGATTTTTTGACCGTGCACACGCCGCTGAGAAATGAGACGAACAAGCTGATCGGGCGAGAGCAGATCGCCAAAATGAAACGTGGCGCACGACTGGTCAACTGCGCTCGCGGCGGGATTTACGACGAGGAAGCTTTGCTCGAGGGACTGCAGTCTGGGCAATTGGGCGGGGTCGCGCTCGATGTCTACGAAAGCGAGCCGAACACGACGAGCCCACTGTTCCGCGAGCCGAAAACACTCTGCACACCGCATCTGGGAGCCAGCACGGAGGAGGCTCAGCGACAAGTTGCTGTGGAAGCGGCCGAGTTGTTGATTGGATTTCTTCGTTCCGGCGAGATTCGGCAAGCGGTCAATATCGGCGCAGTCGATGTCAAAACACTCCAGCGACTCCGTGGGTTCCTCAATGTGGCTTATCGTCTCGGCTCGCTCATGGCCCAGTGGCATGGCGGGGCGATTGACCGCTGCGAACTTTCCTTCGACGGCGAGGTGGCTGGTGAGGACACTCGCCTCTTGACCGGTTCCTTTGCGGCAGGCTTACTTTCTGGAATCGCCAGTGACGTCAATCTGGTCAACGCCGAAATGCTCTGTCGCGAGCGAGGGATCGAACTGGTTCGCAGTTCGCGATCGGAGAATGGCACGTTCAACAGCCTGATTACCGCGACGGTATCGGGCGAGGGCCAAACTCTCACCGCAGCAGGAACTGTTTTTGGGCGGAACCTGCCGAGACTGGTGCGATTGCAGCAGTACCAACTCGACGCGTTCATGGACGGGCACCTACTGGTTTTCTCGCATCGCGATGTGCCGGGCATTATTGGGTACATCGGAACCAATCTTGCCAGAGAGAACGTCAATGTCGCTCAGATGTCAGTAGGACGCGCGGCGCCGCGTCCGGGTGGCGAAGCGGTGGGCGTACTGAATCTCGACACACCGGCTCCAGAGACGGCGTTGAATCTGCTCAGCCAACACCCGGAGATTCAGTCGGCGCGGATGATCAAACTTCCTCCGGCAGATTTTTTCCCAGACCTGATTTAAGGCGCGGCCGCGGGCTTTAGGTTCGGATAGCTTTGTTAAGTCCGATCCAATTCTTCGTTTTGTCTTTAGCTAGAGTTCTTCGTTTAGCCCGTAGCCAGAGCCCAAAGCCGTCAGGCGTTGGCGCCGGCGAGGTGAAGCGCAAGTTCGGCTGAGCGCGGAATAAAGAAGGTTAAACACAGAGACACAGAGAGTGGGGAGCGAGTTTCAATTCCGGGAGTTGCCTTTAGCTGCCGGTGGGTGCGCAACGCGGCAATCGTTTTCTTAATGCAAAATTCTCTCGCGCGGATGCGACCCACCCTACAGCTGGTCTTCATCTTGCCAGCTTACAACCAATTGGTTGTCGATCGTCCGAATCCCGTCGATCGTCCGCAGGGCTTCCTGAGCCATCTGCTTTTCGAAGAAACTTCTCACTCGTCCCTTGAGGACCACATGCCCATTATCCGCCCGTAGAAAAACCTGCCTCTGATGCAGGTGGGGATGGCGAACAATTACCTCGCTGGCAAGATTTGCCAATTGGGTCGGGTTTAAGGACGTGTCGAGCATGAGAGGCACCGCAAGTGAGAGACAACGGATTACCCTCTAACATCGCCCCTGTTGAAAAAAAAATGTGACATTCTTGAACGCCCCGTTCAATATTTCGCAGTTTGCTGAGAACGGGATATGGTTTTTAAGGGTTTTAAAGCCAGCTTGAGAAACCTAAACGCCGCTGGCTCAGTTCTGAATCTCAGCCCGGATTCCGTTGAGCCTCCCCAGTCGCTGTTCCAAACTCGGATGCAGCAGCGTTCGGCGAGTGAATTGTTCGGGGAAAGCGTAACCCAACCTTAACAAAGCTGAGTTCAAGGCATTCAACCGCGATGGGTTCGGCTTGCCAGTTTCCGGGTCGAGAATCGCGGTCCGGTCGGCGTCAAACTCGATCCAATGGGAAAGCGGACGAATCACGCCCCAAGCCCATCCCCCGACAATCGCCACGAGGGCGACCAAACCGGTTGGTTCCATCCGGTTGATTGACTTTAGTAGCGGCTCGACCGCATTCAGCCCCGAGACCCAGAGGCCGAGCAGAATCAGCAGCGGTCCAGTAATGGCGATTGCCCTCAGCAGGAGATGCCCGCGGCGTGCGTGGGCAACCTCATGTCCAACAATCGCGGCGACCTCCGAGGAAGGAAAATGCTTAAGCAGTCCATCCGAGACGAAGACGGTCTGAAAGCCAGGCAGCAGTCCCGTGACCAACGCGTTGTAGACCGTCTCACCAGTGTTCCAGTTTCGAATTTGCCAACCCGTGTACTGGCTCAATTCGCCTTCAGGCTGCAGTGGCCGGGAGGGAAGGACGAAACGAAGATAGAACGGATAAAGCAGCACGATACAGACCAGCCCCGCGACTCCGGCCATCAACGTCGAGGTGGCTGAACCACTTTGGCCGCCCCAAAGATCACGAATCGCAAACAGCAGCAATAGCGGAAGCAAGACCAGCCCCAGCGAGTGCTGCAGCTTGAAAACAGTTGCCGGAAAGCGATTCAGTAAGCGATCGAAAACGGATGCAGCCGCTTCAGAAGCCGTTTCGTTTCTCGACTCCTCGGGGCGGGTTGTACTCTCGAAGATCAGCCAGGAAACGATCAGCGAAAAAGTCGCCGGAGCGATCAGCAGCAGTTCGTCGATAAGCAGCCAATTTCTCAAACCGAGAGTCGACTTGACGAGCGTTGGCCATTGCATCAGCCACACACCAGCAAGGCTGGCGCAGGCCCAAGCCGAAAAGTGAATCACGTCAGCCTGCCGCAGCGCTCGGCTCTCTAGGTCAGGCTGTGGACCGGCTAACCGTCGATTCCGCACGAGGTCGACACCTTGCAGCCACGCCAAAAAGATCGGGCTGAAGGTCACCAGCGAGATGGCCAGCAAGACTCTCATTGGCGAAACAGACAACTCAACTGCACCTTCGGCAAGCAGCAGAATTCCCAGCAATAGACAGGTTAGAAAATGCATTGATCATTCATCCCGGAAAATGGCTGAGCTAGAAAAAGAAGTTCCAGCCTGAATTTCCAGATTAATAGTAGGGACGAGAGAGCTGAATGGGTACAGCCCGCACCCTTAGACGGAATTTGCCGCCAGCCTGCCGGTGCTGCGGGTTACGCCAACCCGCCGGGGCCGAATACGTCGGCCCGAATGGTCCGTGGCTCTTCCTCGTTCGGGATCGTTTAGCCCGCGTTGCCGTAGGCAGGGCGAAATGAAAGTGCGGCTTGCGAAAGTCTCAAGTGGGGTGTCGGCTTAGGGTTCGTCTCGCCGGCGCCAAAGGCTGAAGGCTTTGGGCTCTGGTTACGGGCTAAACGAAAAACTCACCTGCCGGCTAAACGAAAAAAACGCCGTGGTTCGGGAGCAAAGCGAGTAACTGCAAGCCACTAACCGATTAGACTTTCAGTGCGGCTTTGAGGTAGTCGCTCGCCGCGCGCAGGGCAGGGCGGATGTTTTCGGGTTGCTTTCCGCCGGCTTGAGCAAAGTCTGGCTTTCCACCCCCACCGCCGCCGACCAGCGGAGCAATTTCCTTGACCCACTGCCCGGCGCTGACGCCTTGCTGGATCAACTCCGCGCTGACACCCGCTACCAGTTGCACTTTGTCCGTGCCGCTGGCTGAGGCAAAGAAGACCGCGACCGGTTTGGCTTTTGTTCGAATTTCATCAACCAATTGCCGCAGTAGTCCCGGGTTGGAAATCGGCAACTCCTGAACGATCAAACGGACCGAGCCAACTTGTTCGGCTGTGTTGATCAGTTCATCGGCCGATGGACCGGTCTGAGTCGAAGCGACCGAGATCTGCTGGATCAGTTCATCTCGCTCGCGAAGCAAGGCTTGGACTTTCTCATCGACTTCGCGCAGCGGCACGTTCAGTGCCCGTGAAATTTCCCGCAACTGGTTCCGCAGTGAGACGTAGTCGCTGCCGCCCTCCTCCCGACCGCCCGCCGGTCGGGCACCGGGTGCTTTACCAGACTCGAGTTGCTTTCGCAGATCCTTCACTTCGCGAACCAGCTCAGCGACGGCGTTCCCCAATCCTGGAGCAGTCACTTCAAGCTGTTTCGAGAGCGAAGTCGTCGTCGCTTGGACGAACTCACGCATTTGCTTGGCCCGTTCGCCGGTAATCACCTCGATTCGCCGCGTACCTGCTGAGACACCTTCTTCGGCAACAATTTCGACCAAGCCGACTTCAGCCGTATTCCCCAGGTGCGTTCCACCGCACAATTCTCGACTGAATTCACCCATCGAGATCATCCGGACCGGGTCGGGATACTTCTCACCAAAAAGCATCATTGCTCCGCGTGACCGTGCCGTCGCGAGAGGGAGAATTTCTGCCGTCACCGGAGCCGATTCGGCAATCCGTTCGGACATTGTGTTTTCAATTCGCTGCAGCTGTTCCGGAGTTACGGAGGACATATTGGAAAAGTCGAACCGCAGCCAATCGTCGGTGACTTTGGAACCACGCTGAACGGCATGGCTTCCCAGCTCTTTCTGCAGTGCGTGGTGCAGGATATGCGTCGCCGAGTGAGCTCGGCGAATTGCTTGGCGTCGAGCTGTATCGACCTCGGCGCGGATCTTTTCGCCGACGCTTAGCGAGCCATTTTCCATCCGGCCGTAGTGCACGATCACCTCGCCGTCGCGCTGCGTATCCTCCACGCGGAATTGCCCTCCGGGACCAATCAGCAGACCGGTATCGCCAACTTGCCCGCCGGACTCGGCGTAAAAGGGGCTTTCGCTGAGCACAACGACTTGCTGATCATCCAAATGATGTTCCGGCTGAAGTCGCTCCAGCCGCGCATCGCCTTGAGCCAGTCCGAGCACAGTCGATTCGCAAGCAATTGTTTCGTAGCCTTTGAAGACCGAGGACTTTACATCGCGTTTGATTTCATCGAGTGGACCGAATTCGCCCATCACGCCCTCGGCGATCACGCCGGAACGCAAACCATGCTCCTTCATTGCGGCTTGGAATCCTTCCCAATCGAAATGAGCCCCTCGTTCGACCGCGAGCTGTTCAAAAAGTTCGGGAGGGACGCCGAACGTTTGGTAAAGATCAGCAGCCTCTCCGCCCGGAACCATTTGGCTGTTGCGGGTGCGCATCGTATCGAAAATTCTTTCGATTCGAGCCAAGCCGGCGTCGAGATTGCCGAGGAACGCTTGCTCTTCCATCCGCATCACGCGAGCAACTCGCTCGGTCGTCTCGGACAATTCGGGGTAGGGTGCTCGCATCATTTCCGCAACTTTGCCGACCAATTGGTAGAGGAACGGATCACGCAGGCCCATCTGGTGACCGTCCAGTACGGCTCGTCGCAGCAGTCGGCGAACAACATATTCCTGCTTCGCCGGTCCAGGATGAACGTTCTCATGAATGGCAAACGAACAGGCGCGAACGTGGTCAGTGATTCGGCGGAGACGTCGGCCGTTATCGCTTTGGGCGTCGTACTTCACGCCGCAGACTTCAGCAGCGGCTTCCACGATCGGCTGAAGAATATCGATGTGATAGTTCGTATCGACACCTTGTAGCTGAGCTGCGGTTCGTTCAAGCCCCATTCCCGTATCGATGTTCTTGCTCGGTAGCGGTTTAAGATTGTTCGGCGGATCGCCTTCGCGATTGAACTGGGTGAAGACGAGGTTCCAAATTTCGACGTCTTTGGTGCTGCCCGGCGGCAAGTAGTAAATCTCACTGCAAGGTCCGCAGACTCCATCCGGGCCGAGCGTAGGGGCTCCCGCTGGCCAGAAATTGTCATGCTCGTCCATGCGTTTGATTCGGTCGTTGCTCAAGCCGATATCGGATTGCCAGATCCCCGCCGCTTCATCGTCGTCGAGGTAAACGGTGACGTAGAGCCGATCAGCGGCGAGTCCTAGCCAACGCTTGCTGGTCAGAAATTCCCAAGCCCAATTGATCGCCTCGCGTTTGAAGTAGTCGCCGAAGCTGAAGTTACCCAGCATTTCAAAGAAGGTGTGGTGGTAAGCAGTACGGCCGACGTTGTCGATGTCGCCGGTACGCAGACACTTTTGACAACTCGTGGCGCGGGTAAATTCC
>JBJTQD010000623.1:0-1016 GCA_046075445.1 Planctomycetota bacterium | reverse complement strand
CTGCTCGGCGCGATTGGCCTGCTGGCTGGTAACGCATCGGCTAACGATCAAAGCTCCAACCCACTCGCTGTGAAGTCGCCCCACTTCCGTCCCCGAGCCAAGCGGGTCATTCACATCTACCTCAACGGCGGTCCCTCGCAGGTCGATACGTTTGACCCTAAGCCGGCACTCGAAAAATACAACGGCCAGCCGCTGCCCGCCGGGAATCTCACAACAGAACGCCGAACCGGCGCGGCGATGGCTTCCCCCTTCAAATTCCAAAAATATGGTGAGAGCGGACTCGAAGTCAGCGAACTCTTCACTCGCACCGCCCAGCACGTCGACGACATCTGCTTTATTCGCTCGATGCAGGCCAACACGCCGAATCACGAACAATCAATGCGGCTGATGAACTGCGGCGATGAACGACTCTCGCGACCCAGCATGGGCGCGTGGCTGACCTACGGACTGGGCAGCGATAACGAAAATCTTCCCGGCTTCGTCACAATGTGCCCCGGCTTGCCCGTCGCCGACGTCTCCAATTGGCGGTCCTCCTTCCTCCCAGGAATTTACCAAGGCACCTATCTCGACACTCGCAAGACAACGGTCGAGGAACTGATCGAAGACATCCGCAACGGGACGGTCTCACTCGACGACCAGCGCCGTCAATTGACTTTGCTCCAGAAGCTGAATCGACTGCATCAAGCTCCCCGGCAAGACACTCCCGAACTCGAAGCACGGATTCAATCGTTCGAACTCGCTTACCGCATGCAAACCGAAGCGAGCGACGCGTTCGATTTGAACCAAGAGCCGCAGCACATTCGCGAACTCTACGGCGACACGCTGCACGGCCGCCAGATGCTGCTCGCCCGGCGACTCGTCGAACGCGGCGTCCGCTTTGTTCAGTGTTATCACGGCGATGTCCAGCCTTGGGACAGCCACGACAATCTCGAATCCGCGCACCGCAATCTCGCCGGCGAATGCGATGGCCCGATCGCCGCTCTGCTGACCGATTTGAAGCAGCGCGGGATGCTCGA
>JBJTQD010000622.1:0-4874 GCA_046075445.1 Planctomycetota bacterium | reverse complement strand
TGCTTGATTTGCGTTGTCCGCGAAGGACTTTGCTGACTCAAGTAGCCAATCGTCAAGTTTTTTCCTGATTTCGTCGGAGGGAAGCAGGCTGATATTTGGATTGAGACTTATGAGCAATTTCGTCACCCGCTCGCTATGTGCCTTGGCTTGCTCGGACAGTCTCTCCTGATCAAATCTTGCCATCTCCAGCCGAGTTTGTTCCTCGGTGAGCTTCTTGTTGGCATTGCTTAGCGAGAGGTTGTAGAGCCAGCCGATCAGGCCGACGCCGAGAATGCCGAGCGAAAGGGCAATAAACCAGGGCTGGTGGCGTTTGACGACTCGCATTGCCCGAGTTGGGAGATTTTCAGGCAGAGTTTTGACTGGTAAGTCTGCCAGCCAGCACTCCAGGTCGTCGGCAAGTTCTCCGGCCGTACGGTAGCGATCTTGTGGATTCGTCGCGGTTGCTTTGCGACAAATTGCTTGAAGCGGCTTAGGAGTTGCTGCAGGAAAAAGGTAATCGCAAATCGGTTGTGGTTGTTGCTTTGAGCCGAGTCCGCTTGAGCCTCGCGGTGGAAGTCCAGCAAGCAGGTAGTGAAGTGTCGCCCCTAAGCTAAAAATGTCTGCAGAGGGAGCCTCTGCGTTGGGAGCGCGGTGTGCTTGCTCAGGGCTCATAAATGCAGGCGTGCCCACGAGCTCGCTGTCGTGGGTCAATTGTTCTGATTTCTGATCCGATTTTGAAATCGGATGGAAAGGAGTTTCTTCAGAGGAGATTTCACCCAAAAATTTGGCTAGCCCCCAATCGATCAACATGGTTTCCCCATGCCGGCCGAGGATAATATTGCCGGGCTTGATGTCGCGATGGATCACGCCGCGGGAGTGCGCGAAGTCGACCACTTTGCAAACGTACAACAGGCGGGAGAGTAACTCTCGGAACTTGAGTGAGCGAAAAATCTCGCGGCGATCGGCTTTTGGTGTTCGTCCATTTTCAGTACTGGGCTTGCGGTGCAACGCATCGACCTCTTGCTGCAACGTTTGGCCCTCGATCAGCCGCATGGCAAAATACGGAGGGTGCTCCTCTCCTGTATCCAGACTGTAGACGGGCGCGATTCCGGGGTGTTCCAAGTTCGCGGTAATTCGTGCTTCACGCAGAAACCGCTCGCAAATATTGGGCTGGTCGGCTAGTTCGGGGCTGACCTCTTTAATGGCGACTCTGCGGTTCAATTGCAAGTCATCAGCAATAAAGACTCGGCCCAATCCGCCGGCAGCATGGACGTGCAGAATCCGATAACGGTCTCCCCAAATCTCATCAGCCGCGATCGGCGATTCCGGCTTGAAACGATTTAGGTCTTGGCTCCAACTCTTGCGGATTGCCGAATGAAATTTAGGGAAACGCCGGAGATAATCCTCCAGTCGAAAGGCCTCGCCTGACTTTCGAAGTTCACTCCACTCTATCCAGAGCAATTCGGAAATGACTTCCTCATGCAATTCGTCTGGCAAGTCCGCGATCGCTTCCTCGATGGTCCATTTGGGAAATTGTTGAAGACGTTGCTCAAACTCCAGGCAGACCGCATCGATTTGCGAAAGCCTCTGCAAGGATTCAGGATGGCCTTGTGGGGTGGTCATTCTGTTTGTTCCTTTTCCCAAATAAGCCGAATCATTTTCAGGCGACGTTCAATGGTTGCGAGAGAGCAACCGAGCTTCTCAGCGACTTCTTGGTTAGTGAAACCTTCCACTTTGGCTTGGGCAATTTGCTTGAGTTGTTGGTCAGGAAGCGTTGCGAGGAGCGACTGGACAGACTCGGCCAAAAGTGCCTCGGTCGCTGGGCAGGGTGCATTTGAGGGCGGACCCGCCATGAATTTCGGTCTGCCGCTGATGCTGAGAATGAAAGTAGCGGAGCCGTTTTGTTCCGGGTTTCTTCGCTGACGCATCGAGTGCCTAATCGCATTCACAGTTTTTCGAATGACGATCACAAACAGCATTCTCCAAGCGTCGTCGCGAGTCGACAGTTCTGGGAATTCGCCTTGCCGGTGGCGGCGGAGGAAGCTGTAGTAAGCGTCTACCGCGATATCTTCAGGGTCAACAATGCCGCCTCGTTTGGGCATTCGGCGAGCAGCCAAACGGAGAAGTCGCTCATTTAGTCGCTGCCATAAGTCAGCGGCCGCTGGGTCGCTGCCCGCACGGCAGTCTCGAATGAGTCGCGTTACGCTGCCTTCCACGGAGAATTACCTCAAAAATCGAATGGCCAGGGCTTGGCACATCCAGAAGTTCTGCCGCTGCGGTAGCAAGCGGCGTTCGTCTAGATAAAAAAGCGCGAGGGTTTGCGCAGTGACGTTCGCTTTCTTCAGCGCAAAGGCTAGAAGAAAGCCGCCAAATCCAGTCTATTTCGCAGCTCGCTAATAGCGTTCCGCCAAAAACCCCAAAAAGCATTAAACTTCCGTTTTGGAGGGCCGGACTTGAGGGCGGTTATTCAAAAAAGACTCGATTTCGCGTGGGTAGGCCTCCAAAAAATTCGAAGCCTACTCGCACATTCCGAGCATCAACTTTTTCTGTTGAAGCCCCTCACGAATTTCGGGCTTTTGTTTTTGGCCCGAAAAATAAGCGCATAGCGAGGACTCGCTCATATGGGGGGGGCGAGCAAAAGGCGTCTCGCAATGACTTAACCCCGAGAATCGACAATTCGAAGTTCCCGCTGAGGGTAGGGAATCGAAATGCCCTTCGCGCGAAGAGCCTGAGTGATTGCTGTGTTCAGCTCATGCTTCACTTGCAACCGTCCCTCGAGGTTGGCGAGAAAACAGCGGACCACAAAGTTGAGCGAACTCTCTCCAAAAGTGTCAAGATTCACCGCAGGCGCAGGGTCTTTCAGAATTTGTGGATGCTGGCAAACCGTTTCGAGTAAAAGGTCCCGGACCACGTTTGGGTCCGAACCGTAGTCGACACCGATGTTGAGAACCAATCGATTGACTTGAGAGGAAAGGGTCCAGTTCAGCAGTTTGCCGGTGATGAAATCCTTGTTGGGAACGATTAGTTCTTGGTGGTCCCAATTGGTGACTGTGGTTGCTCGCATCTGAATTCGAGTGACGACGCCCGTTGTGCCCTCGATGGTGACGACGTCTCCCACGCGCACCGGACGCTCGAACAGGAGAATCAAACCGGAAACGAAATTAGCGACGATTTCCTGCAAGCCGAAACCGAGACCGACTGTGACCGCGGCAACCAACCATCCGTACTGCGACCAGGGAATATGGAGGAAGCTGAGCGCCGTGATCGCTCCAACGACGATAAACAGGTAACGGAAAATCGTGGTTGCGGCGTATCGCGCACCGGCATCCATCGAGGAGTACTCAAGGAAGAAGAGGTTGATCACGCCCGACATGTTTTTGACAAATAGAAACGTCGTGGCAAACACCAGTAAGGCGTAGAAAACGCTCTTTAGCGTCACCGCCTCGACGCGTTCCCCAATCGTGACACTCCAGAGCGTCACGTTATCAAGCATCCCAAAGGCGGGAAGCACATCACGCCAGATCCACCAAAGCAAGCCGATCGTCAGACCTCCCAGCGCGAACACCACAATCTCTCTCGCTTGTCGACTGACTGTCGCCAGGTCGAGGTCCGGCTGTTCCTGCAGGTTAAGCGTTGGGCTGTCGAATCCGATCGCCGGCGGGACGGAATGAGAGACATTTGAAACGTTGGTCCTAACCCCGGCGCCAGTCGAAGAGTCGACTGCTGCTGTGGGTGTTGCTTCCCCAAATGGAGTTGCGGCGACCAGGAGGAGTTCTCGCTGTTTGCGGAATTCTTCAATCGACACCTTTCTCCGCCGAACTAGCAGCCAACGGCGGATCACTTCACCCGTCACAATTACAGCGATGGCAAGCGTCACCGAATTTTGCAGACATGCACCGAGCTGGATGGCCGTGTAGTAATAGCCGGAGATTGCGGCGATCAGCAGAAAGACTGGGACGCCAACGATCAGCAGGTACCAGAACTGCCGAAGTTTATACGTCTGACTGTTCGGATTTCGAATCGCCATTTGCTGAAAAATGACGCCTTGGGATCGCAGTGTCAGGTGAAGAAAGTAGGCGACGAGAACGAACAGTGCGATCGCCGAAAGACGTCCAACCGAGTTCGACCAGTTTTCATTCTCTTGGTTATCCAGCATCACGACCACGAATAGCAGCGGCGCGGCGAGAATGTAGAAGACTTTGACGTTAGAGCCAAAAAAGCGGCGGACTCGTTCGGACCAGGCAAAGTGCGCATCGGCAAGCCCATGCTGGCGGCAAACGTGCCGCAGCAATTCAAGCGGGGCGACGAACAGAGCTGAGGCCAGCGCCGCTCGGCCAACCGAACTGACGAATTCACTTCGTTCGGAGTTGACGACCAGCATCCAGCCGAGAACGGCAAGCATCATCGGCCAGAGCGAGGTCATCAGAAAGGTCGCCAGCAGGCTGTTGAGAGTCGGGTAGATGCTCGCGCAGCTGACTCGCCGAGCCTGTTCGCCCGTTTCGTAGATGATTTTTTTCAGGCGTCGGTGAAAGACGAACAGAAAAATGAGCGAGAGGATGAGCGGGACATAAATCAGGGGATACTGCTGCAGATCCCGAGGCGGCTCGCGGAAAACGGCCGCCCAATTGCTTGGGTCGATCAACCAGCGTGTCGCATCAAAGACATGTCTCCATTCGCCTCGTGTGAACACCGGCGCACTGGGGATCCAGATTACGTGCTGGTCGACGAATCGGGTGAACTCCCCAATCTTCGTCGCCAATTGGTGTTGCTCGGTGTCGAGCGTGATCAGGTTTTGGAAAGCCGTGTTATTGGCTTGATTCATCTCATCGGCAATTGAGCGACGTTGACTGACTAGCTGCTTGATGTACGGAAAGAATTTTTCCTTCATCGCGTCG
>JBJTQD010000621.1:0-7012 GCA_046075445.1 Planctomycetota bacterium | reverse complement strand
GTTGCGAGTTACGAGTTACGAGTTACTTGAGCCGTCAGGCTCTTTCGTTTAGCCCGTAGGCGGAGTCCAAAGCCGCAAGGCTTTGGCGCAGGCGAGGTGACTCGCAAGTGCGTATCCGGCGATGAAAAGCTCCTGCTTGCACATCCGCTTCGAACTGGGGCCCGGCGGAGCAGAAGGCCTTTACTTTAGGCGAACCGTATTCGCGCTGCACCTCGCCGTTGGCTACGGGCTAAACGAAAGAGCCCCAGTCCGAGTTCTCACTCACCCTCGAGCCATTCTCGCGCGCAAGATCCGCATGTGATGCTCGATGTGCCCGACCAGGACATAGGCACAGGCTCGGGCTGAGACCGGTTTGCCATCGGCCGTACCGATGCGGCTAAGTTGCTCTTCATTGAAGCGATCGAAAAGGTAGGTGTTGGAAAATCGCAGGTAGAGCAGCTCCTCGACCAGCGAAGCCAAGTCCACGCCCGCGTAATCCAATCCGGCGACCATCGCGTTTTCATCGAAGCCGGGCAGCGGAGTCTGATCGCCCGCGGCGACGCGACTGGCTCGGTAAGCAAACACTCGCTCTGTGTCGATCATGTGGCCGAGCACCTGCTTGAAAGTCCAGCCGTATGGCGGGTCGATCACACTCGCCCGCTCTTCGCTGACCGTCGCGAAGAATTCTCGCACTTGTTCCAGCTGCTCGTGGAACAGCTGAGCGATCGGCTCGTTGGGCACCAGATCGATGTAGCGGCTAAAGTAGGGCGCGTGCTCATGGAGCTGGGGACGCTGATTCAGCAGTTCATTGCCGGTCATATCGATTGAGTCCTTTTTCTTCCAGCGAAAATGGTTAATGATTTGCGTTAGCTGACGCTGACCAACTGTGGCACCGAGCGGGAGAACTGTCCCCGCGTCATGACGCTGACACCGGGGAGTGAATTCGCAAAGTCGAGCAAATCCTCATTCACGTGCTGGGCATACAAGACTATGGGAGGCAGACCCGGTTTGGAAACGATCTCCTGCAGCCGTGGCAAATCGATCCCCGGCGTCTGCAGGTCGATGAGGACTTTGGTGAGCTGCCCCGACTGCAGTGCAGTGGTGAGCTCGTCGAGTTTGCGTCCAAATTGGATTGGAGTGCCGGCCTGAGTGGCGGCAGCGCGGACCGAGGAAGAGAGCATCAGGTCGTTGTTGAGGTGAAAGATCATCGGGTTGGGGATTGGCTGTGGGTGAATTGGTAAACGGGACTTGTGGGACTCATGGGACTCATGGGACTTATGGGACTCATGGGCGGAATATCTACTAGCGTTTTTTTGGTTTGGCAAATACTTGGGTAACTCGAAACTCGCGGGCTCAAACCGCGCCCGGGCCGCGCTTCTCGGGCCAGAATTCGATCGCTTCGAGCGCTGGGAGGACGAAAATTTTGCCGTCGCCATCGTTGCCGTAAGCGCCCGTCCGAGCGACTTCTTGAATCGTCGCGACCGTTCGGTCGAGGTAGTCATCGTTGACGACAATCTCAACGGTGATCTTTCGCAGGATGTCGGTTCGGTACTGAACGCCTCGATAAATCGGAACCCGGCCCGTCGACTTCGCAAACTCCTGCGAATCACAAATCGTGATTCGCTCCACGCCGACATTGGCCAACGCAGCCTTGAGGGCCCGCAGCTTTGTCGGTTGGATTACGGCGATGATCAGTCTCATTTTCGTGGCGATGGCTGAGAGTTTGGGCTTAACAATCAATAAATATCAGGCGCTGGGATGGCCGCAAGTCTGACTTGGGTCTTGATAGCACTCTGCAATGATAGCATTTCAACTCGATTCCCGGCCAATTGGGATTGGGGGAGAGCGGGAAGCTTGGTAAGGTCCGCACCGGCGTCTGGCAGGGAAGCTGGCCGCGTTCAATCACCCAACGATTGCGGTACTGGAATGATGAGTCGTTGTTCCCTGACGTTTTCGCTTCTCTGTTTATTGAGCCTTAACTTTTCAGCCGTCACAAGTGGACTGGCACAGGCTCAAGACGCGACACCGAATCTTGGCATTCAGTCGCCAGTTGGAATAGACGAGCAAGCGCCCTACCAAATCAAAGCGAAACTTGTGGCCCAAGATGGCGATGCTTTCGGTCACTTAATCGTACAAGTGGAATTAGCGACGGATAGCTACCTCTATTCCTTGACGCAGCCGGGTGACTTGGCGACCAAAGTCGAAATCTCCCTCGGCGGCGATGGAAAAATTGCTGGCGTGCTGCGACCGGTGACGCCCCCGAAAGTCCTGGAAAACGACCCGTTTTTGGGAGGGCGATCGGAGAAGCATTACGGCACTGTCCACTTCATTCTGCCAATCGAGAAAATTAGCCCGCGACCGTTTCAAGAGTGGCAAGTGGCGATTCGAATCAATGGCCAAGTCTGTTCCGAGCAGGGCACTTGTCAGCTGATTCGCAACGAAATCGTGAAAGTCGGCTACGCGCCGCTGGACCAGACAACAGCCGAGCTGTTGCGACAAGCCGAAGCCACTCCGTCGGCGAAAATCCGTTAGATAGGCCGGATTGAGCGAAAACCATTCCCCGTGAAGGTCGTGAGCAATTGCTCTATAATTCAACGAAGCAAATCCAGGATTCGTCCGTAACCTGCGTTAATCAAGCGATGAAAAAATCTTCTTTCTTTAGTGGCTCTCTCGCATTCGGATTGATGCCGTCCGCTGAGGCCCGTTCGTCCTTCGCCATCTCCAGTTGGATCGCAGCACTCTTCTGTTTGCTCTGGCTCCTCCCGGCGTCAGAAGCTGCGGCGCAAGTCGACTTAGGGCAAGACTTTGGCTTGGGCGGCGCTGGACTGCAGGAACAAACTGACCCCGTCACCTGGAAGACGGAGTATCGACTGACCCCGGACAAAAAGCAGGGGCAACTGGTTATCACTGCGGATGTCATTCCTGACTGGGTTCTCTACGCGCTCACGCAAAAGCCGAAGCAAGGTCCAATCCCGCTTGGCTTCACGATAAAAAGCTCACCGGACGTGATCAAACTGGGTGAATTCACCGTCGACCCCGCACCGCATGTTTATGCGGGAACTGACCCGAGCTATCCGGGCAAAGAGGTCCAAAAGCACGATGGCAAAGTCACCTGGAAAGCAAAGTTCGAGGTCGTGGATGAAGCTAAGTTGACCGCGGGGCCAATCGACGTGGCGGTCAAAGGACAGACTTGCAAACTTGATTTGGCAAGCGGCATGACTTCGACCTGTTTGCAGGTCAATGAAAAGCTAAAAGCCGCGAGTGCCGGCGAAATCGAGCCGGACAAATTGACTTCGGCTCCTCCAGCGCAACCCGACACTGGAGCGGAGACGAAAGCTCCCAATGCATCACCAACAGTTGCAGCTAAGAAAGACGCCGGCGAATGGAAGAACTATCCGCTCGCGCTGGTCCTCTCGCTGGCATTCCTCGCCGGTCTGATCCTGAATGTGATGCCCTGTGTGCTGCCGGTGATCGGGCTGAAGATCATGTCGTTCGTGAACCAAGCCGGTTCGAATTACGGCCGCGTGGTGCTGCTGAATCTCGTATTTTCTGCCGGTATCATTTCCGTCTTTTTGGTGCTCGCCACGCTGGCCGCCTTTTTTCAGCTCGGCTGGGGTGGGCTCTATCAGCAGCTTGGCTTTACCGTGCTGATGATCAGCGTGGTGTTTGTTTTCGGCCTGAGTTTTCTCGGAGTTTGGGAGATTCCGATCCCGGGGTTTTCGGGCAATCCAACTGGCGGACAAAAGGAAGGTCTATTCGGGGCGTTTCTGAAAGGCGTTCTGACGACCTTTCTCGCGACCCCCTGCAGTGGTCCGCTGCTGGTCCCGGCCGTGGTTTGGGCGATGGCCCAGCCGATGATCATTACTTACCTCGTCTTTTTTGCGATGGGCGTTGGGATGGCCGCACCCTATCTACTGCTCGGACTTTTTCCACAACTCGTTCGCACACTGCCGCGCCCGGGTAATTGGATGGAAGTGTTCAAACAGCTGATGGGCTTTGTGCTCATGGCCGCGGTCGTCTTTTTCATCAGCGCGGTGCCTGAGAGATTTGAGACGAGCGTGCTCACGTTGCTTGTCTTCCTGGCGATTGCCTGCTGGATAGTTGGCCGAACCTCGATCGCCGCCGAGACCGCTGAGAAACTTCGCACTTGGCTATTTGCCCTCGCCGTGGCCGGTTTCGGAGTTTACTTCAGCTTCAACCTGTTGATTCCCAAACATGAGCTCGATTGGCAGCCCTACAGCAAGGTTCGCTTAAACGAACTACTGGAGGAGGGAAAGCCGGTCTTTGTCGATTTCACAGCCGAGTGGTGTGGGACTTGCAAGACCAACGAACGCCTCGCGCTCAACTCCCGATTGATGAAGACCTATTTCGAGGAAAAGGGGGTCATTACCTTAAAGGCTGACTTTACCGACTACTCGCCGGAAATCAGCGAGATCCTCAAGCAACTTGGGAATGAGGCTACCGCGATTCCCTACTACGCTTACTTCCGGCAAGGCGAGAAAGCCCCGGTGCATTTCAACGGCCTCTTCCTGACGCCGCAGAGTTTCCTCGACAAGCTCAAGAACGAGGAGACACTGCAGAAGCAAACCGCGGCGGGCGACTTGACACCCGCTCAAGAGCTCGACTGGCAACCCTACACCCAAGCCAAATTGAATGAGTTGCTGGAGCAGCAAAAAGGGGTGTTTCTTTTCTTCACAGCGGAGTGGGACGGAACGAGTAAGTCCACCGAAAGACTTGCGCTCAATACCGCCGCAGTGAAAGCTCATTTCGAGAACCAAGGGATTACTACCTTAAAAGTAGATCTAACCGATATTCCAACGTCACAGGAAGTCAAAGAGTTGCTCAAAGCAACGGGACGCGATCATGAGGTAACTCCTTCCTACTTTTATTTTCCGCAGGGGCAAAAAATACCGGTCCATTTCGATGGAGTCTTTCATTCCCCGGAGAGTTTCCTTGACCAACTCAAGTCCGAGGAGACCCTGCAGAAGCAAACTGCGAAGAACGAGCAGGGGAATGCCTTTGCTCCGGTCGGTTCCATGACAACACCGTTGAATGGCTCGGCAAGTTCTCTGACTTTGGTACCCAGCCGCTGAGTCTTCGGCAAACTCGATTCTCCAGATTTTTCCGAGCTACCTCTTTCACAAAATTGCAGCATGCTCAGAAACAGTCGGCTCGGCCAACTTGCTCGTCTTGCTGCGATGGGGATCGCTCTGGGAGTGGTCGCGCTCTTTCTGTTTGGGCCGCCATCTACTCGATCGACCGAGCCGCCTCGGGAATTTTCTGTCCCGCTTGAGCCTGAGCAAGCCGAATCGAAGCCGGCAGCCCCGGTGGCCAAGTGATTTTTGACTCGCTTTTCACCGGGCCAGCGCTTTTCCGCTGTCGCCGGTCTTTCTCCGAGTGCCCGAAAAAAAGTTGACTCGAGAAGTCGTTTTTGCAGATTAAAAAAACAGGCGATTTGAGGCGTTTTCCCAAATTACTGGGTTTCCATTTGCCCCCGTCAAAGGCCGCGCCTCGTATAATAGTCCGTTGGTTAGAGTGTCGTCTGCGGGCGGTTCGTTGCCACCAACTGGCATGACTCTCAAGGGCATCACCGACCAAAGGTACACCGACTTAAATTGGTGGAGCAGCCTTGATTGTCAACTTTCAGGCTGCCACTAAACGCGATCCTTACTCTGAACTTTTCGGTCAGAACTTCGATCGTCTTTGGCATCCCTTTCCTTCCTGAGTCTGTATTTCGAGGAAAATCCATCGTGAACGGTGACGATTTCCGCAGCGATTCTCCAAGTAGCACGACCAGCCCAGAGCCGGCCAGCGGAAGCAGTTACGCAACTGGCCAAGTTAGCTCCGAATGGGGCACTTCGAATCGCTCGCCAGAAGGAGCGTATGCAACTCTGCCCAACAGCGTACCTCTGACGAATGCGGCGACACCGCCGAATGGGGCTTTTCCTCGCGAGGCGGCTCCCATCGCCCGTCGTCCGGTTCAAGTTCGCCCCAGCGAGTCGCTGGCGGGAGAAGCAGTCAGCAAACTCTTTTGGATCTTGTGCGTCGCGGCCATCGTCTTCGGCGTCATGCAATTAGGTCCCTACTTCGTCGAGCGTTATCAATATGCGGCTACGGCGGGGCGCGTTCGAGCCGAATACGAAAACGCGGTCGAGGTCCTGAAAAACAATCCGCTGGCTGGAATCTCCAAGGCGTACCAACTCGTCGCCCAAGCGGTTAAGCCGAGCGTCGTCAGCATCAAGTGCATCAAGGTGGCTCCCGTTGGCCGGCGTTCGCAGGCGATCATCGGAGCAGGGCAGGGGAGCGGCGTGATCATCTCGGCTGATGGCTACATCGTGACCAACGCCCATGTGATCGAAGACTCCAGTAATATTCTCATTAAGCTTTCGGACCGGCGAGAATTCCCGGCTGCGGTCGTTGGGATCGACCCGATCACCGACTTGGCCGTGCTTCGTATCAAAGCGGACAATTTGATTCCGGCCCGCTGGGGCGACAGCGAACTGCTCGAGGTCGGCTCGATAGTTTGGGCCATCGGAACGCCGTATGAACTTGAGCAAACGGTCACTAGCGGCGTGGTCAGCGGAAAGAACCGTTACGAGCGTGAAGGCGCGACGGAACGCGTGCAACAGGAATTGATTCAAACCGACGCGGCCGTCAACCCAGGCAATAGCGGCGGGCCGCTGATCAACACCGAAGGACTCGTCGTCGGGATCAACACTTCGATTTATGGCGACAAGTTTCAAGGAATCAGCTTTGCGGTTCCCAGCCAGATCGCTCGCTACGTCACCGACCAATTAATCAAGAACGGCACGGTGCGCCGCGGTTTTTTGGGCTTTGTGCCTCAGGCAGTGAATCCGGCTCAAGCAGCGATTCTCGCCCTCCCGGATTTCAATGGAGCCCACATTCGCGAGATCACCAAGAACTCTCCGGCTGACCAAGCCGGAATGCGGGTGGACGATGTCATACGCCGCTGGAATGAAGTCGAAATCAAAGACCATCGCGACATTTTTCGCTTGGTGGCAACCACTCCGCC
>JBJTQD010000620.1:0-4201 GCA_046075445.1 Planctomycetota bacterium | reverse complement strand
TCCACCGACGCGAGGTCGGTTGGTGGCCTATCGCTTATCGCGATGAACCAAGCAGCTTCAGTTACCCAGCTGAGCTCTTAGTTCGCGGCGCATGACTTTGTTGCTGGCGGTGCGCGGCAGTAGCGGGACGACGCGGACCTCAGATGCGCGGAACAGCGGATTGAGGTCGGCTTTCAATCGCTCGTTGAACGCCTTGAGCAGTTGCTCGGGCGATTTCTGCCCTGAGGCTTCGCCGCTATCGAGGACGGTGAAGACGACCAGTTCATCCGGGCCGCCACTCCGCGACCAAGCGACGGCGGCCGTCTCGCGGACTCCCTCAGCCCGATTCATCACACGTTCTAGTTCCGCTGAACTGATTTTGATGCCACCGAGGTTCATCGTGTCATCGACGCGTCCGCCAGCCATGTAGTAGTTTCCGGGCAGGCGTCGGAAATGATCTCCGTGGCGACGCAGCACGAGGTGCGCTGCCAATCGCGGCGCGTCGGCGAAATAGGTCTGGTGGTGATCGCGGTTGAGCAGTCGCTGAGACAGCCCAATCGAGGGCGGCACCAGAAACAGCTCGCCCTCATCCGCGGGACGGTTCTCCTCATCCAAAATCAGCAAGTCCAGGCCCAATGCCGGCGTTGAAAACGCGCTGGGAATGTTTGGCTGGAGGACAGTCGACGAAATAAACCCACCGCCGATTTCCGTGCCTCCGCAATATTCAATCACCGGGCGCATTCCCGCGAGCGCTGACAAATAAAACATGTCGTCTCGCTGCGAGCTTTCTCCGGTTGAACTAAAGACGTGAATACGCGACCAGTCGCAACTCTCCATACAGCCGCTGGTCCGCCAGCTTTTCACGATCGTCGGCACAACGCCGAGCATGTTGACCTCGGCTTCTTCGATAAAGCGGCCGAAATCGGGGCCCAGCGGCGCGTCCTCGTAGAGGGCAATCGTAGCCCGATTGATTAGTGCCGCAAAAATCAAAAACGGGCCCATCATCCAGCCGAGATTGGTCGGCCAGGCGACTCTTTGGCCGGGGTGAATGTCCTGGAGCGAGTAACCATCGATCGCACACTTGATTGGCGTCAGATGTGTCCAAGGGATCGCTTTCGGGTCACCGGTTGTTCCCGAGGAGAAGAGAATGTTGATCGGCTCAATTGGTGTCGCGACATGCGCCGCCGGCCACTGCTCGCGATTGCCTGCACCGGCGAGGAACTGGCTCCAGCTCTGATCTTGCCCGCGCAGTTCGACCGCCAATGCCCCCTCTGCTGAGTTGGGAAGACAGATGACCGGATGCGAGGTAGCTTCGGCCACGCGTGTATAAAGCGGCAATGTCTTGCCGGAGCGCACTTGAACATCGTAAGTGAACACGGCTCGCGCATTTGCGATTCGAATACGATTTGCGATCTCAGGCGGAGCGAAGCTATCGGCAATGGAGACGACGACGCAACCAGCCCAAATGATCCCGAGATAGATTGCGACCGACTCGGCCGTCATTGGCAGTACTACCGCGAGGGCGTCGCCTTCCTTAAAGCCCGCAGCTTTGACCGCGGCAGCGACTTGGCGCACGCGGCTGTGCAGATGCGCGTAGCTCCAGCTGCTCAGCGGCTGGTTCGGTCCGCGAAAGACGATCGCTGTTGCCTCGGCGGGAGCTTGAAAGCAGCTTTCGACGATATTGAACTCGGCCCCCGGAAGCCAGTGTGGGCTCTCGGGCCCATCGTTAGGATTGAGAACCGCGCGGTGGGGCTTGTGAAAGCGGATCGCCAATCGCTCAATTGCGGCTGCCCAAAATTCGGCTCGATGATCGACCGACCACTGATGAAGCTGGGCGACCGAATCGAACTTGCGTTCTTTCAACCAGGTCGCGAGGTTGGAGTCGTTCCGCTCG
This sequence comes from Planctomycetota bacterium, assembly GCA_046075445.1. GTDB lineage: Bacteria > Planctomycetota > Planctomycetia > Pirellulales > Pirellulaceae > BJ22. Next base: position 2,328 of record JBJTQD010000620.1, on the reverse strand, counting down.
CGTTCACTCGGGACCCACATGGGAGCCGGTCCGTCGTACAGCGTGTCCCATTCCCGGAAGCACTCCTCCCAAAGCTGGCGGAAAAGGTCCGGGTGGGCCGCGGCTTGGCGAAGCAGCGAGTTGAGCTCAGCCCATTTCTCCAGCGTCGGCTTGTTGGACTGCAGAACTTCTCGAGCTTGTTTTTCGAGGAGCGGGGGGAGCGCCCGTTGGCGTTGATGGTAAGAGGACATGTTCAGACCGCTTGGGAAGAGGAAGCCGAAGTCATTTCAATTCAAACCTATCGCTGGTCCGGCAATACGATAGTCCGCCGAGCCGTCCGATGCTGTCGACTTTGGCCGGATCGATTTTCTGCTCCGCATTGAGGACCTCATCCGCAACATGAAACCAGACGATTTGTCCGAAGACGGCATTGGCGGCGGAAGCCCCGCTGCCGATGCGAACGATTTCCAGCGTGCGGCACTCGAGGTGAATCGGAGCGGCGGAAACGCGCGGAGGGCGGACCAGTTGGCTGGGGCTTGTCTCCAGTCCAGCGTGCAGGAATTCATTCGCTTCGTACGGCAGTTCGTCCGCCGAACGGACCATGGGCTGAGCCAGTTCATGTGGCACGATGTTAACGACGAATTCGCCGGTCGCCTCGATATTCCGCAGCGTATCTTTCTTCTCGCCGCTGGGGCGATTGGCGATCGAGACCATCAGGGTCGGCGGATTGGAACCGACGCCAGCAAAGTAGCTGAACGGCGCAAGGTTCGGCACGCCGCTGGGCGAAAGCGTTGAAACCCAAGCGATGGGACGCGGTGTGATCGCCCGTATCATCAAAGCATAGGCGGCGCTGGTGCTCAGTTTTGACGGGTCGTAATCCATCGTTGGCTTTGTGAGTCAAAAGTAAAAGTCAGGCCGGAGATCACAAAGACACCTGCGCCAAGTCAATCGCAGCAATTCATCCGTTCGATCCTGTCCGGCTGGAGACCAGCGACTAACCGCTGTACTGACCGGTGGGAGGGGCAGCGGGAGTTTCCAGCCAACTGCGGGGATACTTCGGGTCGTCCAGAGCGAAGGCCTCTGGGGTGATGAACAGAGGGCGATCGGTGTCGAACATCACGGCCATCTCTTCGGTTCGGTCCATACTCATGCTTTTCATGATCGTACCGGGATGCGGACCGTGGGGAATTCCTCCGGGATGCAGCGTCATCGAGCCGAGTCCCACGCCGCGTCGCGATCCGAACTCACCGTCGACATAGAACAGAACTTCGTCCGCTTCCACATTCGAGTGAACGTAGGGAACCTTGATCGCCTGCGGATGGTGGTCGAGGTACCGCGGGGCGAAGGTGCAAATCACGAAACCACGGCACTCGAAGGTTTGCTGGAACGGTGGTGGAAGATGGGTTGTCCCAGTCAGCGGCTCGAAATCCCAGGCATTAAATGTGTAGGGGTAGAGGAAGCCGTCCCAGCCGATGACATCGAACGGATGATGTGGCATCGTGATTCGCGTCAGCCGCTGGCGATCCTTTATCAGAATCGTCGTCGGCTTTTCCGAGTCGATCGTCACCAGCTCGTCCGGAGAATGGAAATCCCGCTCGTAGTAAGGAACGCCGAGGTACATCTGGCCGTCTGGATTTTGATAGCGTGTTGGGACTCGAACTTGTCCGAAGCACTCCAGTACCAGATGGTCTTCTTTTTGGATGTCGTCCGAGATGATTTGGTAGGTGGTGGTTCTGGGAATAACGACATAGTCACCACGTCGGTAGGGGAGACTGCCGTAAGCCGTTTCGATTCGGCCACTGCCGTGATGGATGAAGAGTACTTCGTCAGCCGCACCGTTGCGATAGAGTTCAGTTTGAGGCCGATCGGGTTTAGCGCGCCAGGAGACGACGTCTTCGTTGAACATCATCGGCACGCGCCCGGTGATCGGGTCGCCCGAGCGAGGCAACTTTTGAGTCTCGATGTGGTGGTGCCGCAGTTCCTGTTCTTCAATCTTTCGCAGCTCGATTTTTCCGGCTGTCTCGCTGGCTGTCACCCGAGTGGGTGGCCGCTGGTGGTACATGATGCTGTACGCGCGATCGAACCCCTGCGTTGTGACGACGTGTTCGTAATAGAGTCCTTCGTTAAGGAACCCACCCGCTTCGTTTTTCAGTTGAATGTGGCGTTTGGGAGGGAGTTTTCCGAGACGACGATAACTGGGCATACGAGTGATCCTGGCCTTGAAGGCTGCCGAGGGGAGGGGATTGATTTTGAGCAAACAGCTGGAGGCCGGGGCTGATTTAGCCTTACAGAAATCTCTGCCGTGCCTCTAAGCGCTGGTCTAGCTTATTGTTATTGATTCAGCCGCAG
>JBJTQD010000619.1:0-1325 GCA_046075445.1 Planctomycetota bacterium | reverse complement strand
TTCGCAGATCCGTCTTTCCTAATTGCCTCAACATCCGACCGTTACCCGCAAAAGAGTTTCGAATGAACAGTCAATAAAGGCCCCAATGAATAATTTTTTTTCGCTCGAAATGCGCGAAACATTTGTTTTTTTGTATCGTCAACATACGAAGAACGGAAGCAATTGAAATACCGACTGGAGAAAATACTCCAGCTTTTTAAAGCCAATGCTTTTGAATTCGTTCAGCAAAACGAAAGAACAAACAACTGCTGTTGGCTTGAGAGGCGAGATGTTTCCTAAGTTCTCAAAACTTTTCCCCAAGCACGCCGCCATGAGTCCGCCAAAAATCGGACTGGAATCGCGTCGGAGAATTCAGCCGCCAAAGATTGAAAGCAACTTTGGATGGGAATGCTGCAGCAACTTCCTCTAAGCAACATGCGAGTGCCTCGCGCTGAGAACTTAAACGCACTGCAAAGGATTAAGCGGCGAAAAGGTAACGCGAGGAATGAATTATAAACTTGAGTCGCCAACCAATTCGCCAAGTGTTAGCGACAGAACCGGGCCAACTTTGGAAAGCGTGTTGGCCGTAGAAAAGTGATGGTAACCCAGATGGGCACAGTAGGCCCTAGTGGAGACCGGAGTCCCGGATGAGGACACAAGGTCCCGGAAAAGCTCAGGTATCCAGGGTAACCCCGGAGGCTTGGAACATTCCCAGAGGGTCGCGGCCTTCGCTCGACCGCTCACAGAGAAAATCAGACAGAGAAACTCAGTTAGAGTTTGGAAAGAAGAAGTGACCCCGACGGGACTCGAACCCGTGTTCCCGCCGTGAAAGGGCGGTGTCCTAGACCGCTAGACGACGGGGCCTCTGGACGCGTTCTTGAAACCGCAGAGCAGGCGTCAAGTAAACCGTAAAATTAACGCTCACCCCCGAAGGGGTCAAGGGCCGGCGGAAATGAGATTCTCATCTGCCCTTTTTTCTTCATCGACCGACCGGTCGAAAAACCCCAATGCCACCGGGAGTATCGGCGTAACCCCCATCAAAAGCTGAAAACGGGGAAGAAGCCGAGCGAGCATCGTTCAAAAACAAAGCCATCCAGGGCTCGTTTGTCGCCCGGACGGCCATTGAGATGGAATCAAAACCGGTAAGCGAAAGTGGCTTGAATTACCTGCTAAAAACAGCTCAGGACTCTAGTTTTCGCTGGCGTTGGAGTCGGTGCCTTGATTCGATTCGGCTTCTGCTCGCTTAATCGCCTCGTACACTTCCAAACGGTGAACAGGAACATTCTTCGGGGCTTCCACCCCTAGACGTACTTTATCCCCGCGAATCTCAACGACGACAATCGTGA
>JBJTQD010000618.1:0-1999 GCA_046075445.1 Planctomycetota bacterium | reverse complement strand
GGTTTAATCGTTACGACCAGAAAACCTGTATTCGCCCCATCTCACCAGTCACGGGATCGCATCACATACAGCAATTGGAGCATCAGTCCCGTAGGTTCTGACCACAGCGCAAAAAAAACCCGCAGGCTTTTGACCTGCGGGTTGAATTGACTCGCGACAAACGATTAATCGTCAGGCGGCAAACCGCCGCCACCGCCGCCACGACCACCCTCGCGTTCTTCCTTCTCTGGTTTTTCCTTCTTCTTGCCAAACTCGCTACTTTCGTCGTCTTTGAACATCGCATGACGGTAGCCGCGATAATCTGCCATCTCGTTTCGCAGCTGGAAGTTGCCTTGCGCATCCATCACGAGAACCTCGGTCGGAGCAAAGAACTCAATCTTGGCTCCCTTGATGTCCAGTTTCTCGCCGCCTTGCAAATCAACCACTACCGCATTGGTATCGATTTCCGCGTTTTCATAGACTCGGACGGTTTGGTCAACCGGGTTGAGAACGTGAGCCTTTTTGGCTGTGAAATTGACTAAGTCGCCACGGCGGACTTCGCGCCAGGCGGGAACTACCGTGTTCAGATCGCGAGAGAGAGTCGCTGCCACCATCGAAACCGATGACTCGCCGCGAGGAATTTTAGTGTTATCAATTCGCAGCGTTGGCGGCTCATCCGCTTTGCCGGCAAACAATCTAAAGCCCTCGCCTCCAACCAAGACGGGTTCAGTCTCATTGCTCCATGGCGTTGCAATTTGATGTTCCGTCGAGTCAAAGTCCTTTGGCAGGTCTGGGTCTTCCATTTTTTTGGCCAAGCGAGCTCGAACAGGCGCGTCAAGCATCTGCTGGTCGACGAGAATCTCTTTAACCTTGGTCATGTCGAAATCGGGCTCCAAACCATCTTCGCCCAAATCCTCAACACTGCTTTTTTCTTCTCCGCCACCGCCGCCTTCCAGACCAGCCGAGCCAATCGACAGTTTGTCTCGCTTGTCATCGTCTTCAGAAGCTCGCTTCTTGCCCGACAATTCGAGAACGTCAGGGTCATTCGGATCTTCCATCCAAAGGCGAACGCGATATTGAACCCGCTTACCCTTTGGCGGACGAAGGTCAAAGAATCTCACGAGCTTGTAAGGAGCAGCGGGCTTGATTCGTTTTCCGTACTTCTCGTATTCAATTCGTGATCCGATCTTTTCAACTTCGAGCTTTTCCTCTTTCTCGAGTTCCTGAAGGATTTCTTCCTTAGTTTTTACCTTCTCCTTAGAAAGAGGGTCGAACTTCTGAACGACCTCCTCTTCTTCCGCAAGCGAGAACTCTCGCTTCAGAGCCTTGGGTACCATTTGCCGAGCCGGGACCTTCGGGTGACTGACGAAGTCACGGTAGTCCATCATCAAAATCGGTGGGACATCGGCGGTGATTGGGTCTCCGCCAGTCTCAGGGGCATAGTAGTACTTCGGGTCAATCACATCTGGTACAAAACTGTCGTTCAGAGGTGTCACGAGTCTGGCATCGCTCATCACCTGCCGCGAAATGTCGACCCATTCTCCACCCTCTTCACGGCGTTGGATCTGAAGCATGCGATAGGTCGGTTTATCTCGCTTTGGATAGTAGCCCTGGGAACCAGCGAAAACCTTTTGGAATTCGGCATACTGATTCTCGTAGGGAATCAGGCCCGTAACTGCGACAATGTCCTGAACGAGGGTACCGGCGGTCGGACCTCCGAGGTCAAACGTTCCAGAGGCCTTATTAGCGCCAATGTTTCGTGGGCGAACGCCTGGCATTTCCCGCAAATGCAAATCAGAAAGCATTTTACCGGGGGCATTCGGATCAACTTTCGGAGCCTTCTTCTGAGCGTCTTTCTCCGAATCCTTGTCCTTTTTGTCCTTATCGCTCTCGTCCGCTGCGTCCGTTTCCTCAATGTCAGCCCGTGCGAGAGACCTCAGACCAGCCGGCGCTTTCTCACGATAGTAAATCGGGAAGGTACCGGCGCGAGCAATCAATTCTTCAACGGGACGAATCACTG
>JBJTQD010000617.1:0-6975 GCA_046075445.1 Planctomycetota bacterium | reverse complement strand
TTTCCCTTCTGCGGTACAACGCTACCGAAAAAGGATCACTGGCTGGTCGGGTAGTGTTTTTAGAGTCGTTGCCATTGGAAGTCAGTGGCACTGTAATTGTTTGAGATTTCACGGAACTGGACGTGGACTCATGCTAGAGCGGTTTGAATGGAGCGCCGGTATCGGAAGATGGCTGGGGGTCTCCGTTCGCATCCACGCCACTCTGTTACTATTCCTCATCTTGATCTTCGCGGTTGGCTGGCACTATCAGGATCGCGACTACGCGATTGGTACCGGGACCGTCACTGCCGCGATGCTGCTTTTGGGCGTATTGCTGCATGAACTTGCCCACCTGTTTGCCATCAAGAATCTGGGTGGCGAAATTCACTCTGTCACGCTCACGCCTTGGGGTGGCAAGTCCAGCTTCTCGCTCCCGGCGCTGAATCGCGACCGCCTGCTTGTCCATCTATCTGGCCCAGCGGTCAGTTTCTGCCTCTTTCTGGTAGGCGCTGTTCTCCTGACACAAAGCAGTCAGTCCAACTGGCAGGAGTTGATGAATCCGCTTTTGCCCCGCCAGTTCAGACTCGCCGAGTGGCAAACGTCGACGCTGGAAATTTTTACTTGGCTGAACTTCCAGATTTTTCTCGTCAACCTATTGCCATGCTTCCCGTTTGACGGCGTTCAAGTCGCTCGAACCTTATTCCTGATGGTCGGCAACGACCTCAGCCGCCTTAAAATCGAGTCGACCCTGCTCGCGATTGGCCAGCTCACTGCGGCCTCGTTCTTTGTCCTCGCTTGGCTGACGCATAAGCTGAACCACGGCCCGATCCAGCCAACTTGGGCCCTGATGTTGACCGCGTGCGTGACGCTGATGTTCTGCGCCCGATACGACTACCAGAGGAACTTGGCGGACGCTCTAGAAGATGACGATTGGATAGAAGCCGAGGAACTGGACGAAGAGGAAGCAGCGCTCGATTACGAAGCCAACCAATTCGGCTTCTTCGCCGAGGATTCGTACTCTCAATGGCTGGTGGAAAAACAACAACAGCGTGAGCGAATCATTTCTCGCCCCGATGAATCGGAATTAGCGGACGAGGATGACCGCCGCAGCGACCACATTTTACGGAAACTGCACGACCAAGGCATGGAGAGCCTGACGGACGATGAGCGTTCCGTACTGCAACGGGTCAGCGAGCGACTCCGCAAGCAGCGCGAGCAGGGCGTTTAAACTAGCCCCCGCTCAGGATTCAACCTAGATTTGGATCGGCACTAGATTTGAATCGGCACTGGTAGCGGATCAACCGCGTCTTCTTTTCCGATCACGACGATTCCCTCTGGACTAACGACAAAGCCCCGCCGCTTGTCCAACTCAAGGTCGTAGCCAATCGAGACGCCCGGCGGAATCCGCACGTCTTTATCGATGATCGCTCGGCGAATCTTGGCGTGTCGGCCCACTTCTACCCGATCAAACAGAATCGAATCGTGAACCTGGGCATAGCTGTTCACCCGCACATTGTTGCCAATGATGCTGTGATTCACTCTCCCACCCGAGATGATCGAACCAGCGCAAACAATGCTGTCGGTCGCCGCTCCAACTCGCTCCTCATCTCGAGACTCTGAATCCGCAAAGACGAACTTGGGCGGCGGGTAATTCCCCTGATAAGTCCGAATCGGCCAAGCGCGATCGTACATATTCAATTGAGGATCGACGTTGATCAAATCCATGTTCGCGGCGTAGTAAGAATCGATCGTTCCCACATCCCGCCAGTAAGCCTGAACCTTGCGATTCCTGTCAGTAAACGGGAAAGCATAAACGCGATGCGATTGAATCATCGAGGGAATGATGTTTTTGCCGAAGTCGTGTGAACTATGGCGATTGTTGGCGTCTCTGAGCAAAAGTTCGAACAGCAGTCTCGCCGTGAAGACGTAAATCCCCATGCTCGCTAGGTATTCGTCCGGCTTGCCCGGGACGGGCTTGGGGTCAGCTGGTTTCTCCTCGAAACCGGTCAACCGGTTCGTACCGTCCACCTGCATCACTCCAAACGACTTGGCGGATTCGCGATCAACCGGCAAAGCCGCAATTGTCAGGTCAGCCCCTTGTTGCTTGTGGAATTCAATCATCTCGCCGTAATCCATCTTGTAGATGTGGTCGCCGGCCAGAATCAAAACGTATTCCGGCCGCAGCTTTTCCAGCGAGTAAATGTTTTGATAAACCGCATCAGCAGTCCCTTGGTACCACTGGTCATCGATTCGTTGCTGCGGCGGCAAGACGTCGACAAACTCGCCGAGTTCTCGGCAGAAGTATGGCTGCCAAGCCATATTGATGTGACGATCGAGGCTGATGGCTTTGTACTGGGTCAAGACCAGCAACTTGCGAAGCCCGCTATTGAGGCAGTTCGAAAGCGTGAAGTCGATGATCCGATAAGCTCCTCCGAAAGGAACGGCCGGTTTGGCGCGGTCCCGGGTTAACGGCTCGAGCCGAGAGCCTTTACCACCGGCGAGGACCACGGTCATCGTTTCGGATAGGCTACCCATCGTTTGCTCCTTACCTTCTTTCCTCTGGTTTTTCCGGATTTTGGGAGGTCAGTTTCGGTAGTCTAGCCAACCCCGCCCTCAGAACCAAAGATTGATCCCCTGATCATTCTTCGGGTTTTACAGGAAAAAACGCCCTCAAGTTCCGCCGTTCAAAGCGAAACGGCTTCCATCCACATCGTTTTGACGGGGATTTGCAGGTATTTCCGAAGCGTTCCAGTTCTATCCCCGGCTCCCCCCCAAACAAGCCATGGTTTGTTTTCTATCGAGTATTAAACTTTGGCAAATACCGTGCTGGCGTTTTCTTCCCGCGAAGAAAGTTAACAGGTCCCTGCTAAACTGGGGTTAACTCGGCACAATCCCACCTCTGCCTGTCACCCATGCGTTGCCCTGCTCAAGTCCGTATTTCGCTCGACTGCAAGCGAAGGTCGCTGAGACCTTGGCTGGGCATTTTGCTTTTCACCGCTTGCCTTCTCGCTTTGCCGTTTGCTTCAATGGCAGCGGCGTTTCAAGAGGGTTCTCAAGCTCACACCAACTCGAACGTAGCGAGTCCAGCATCCGGCGACGCGAAATCGCTTCCCACGGCGACAGCGCAATTCCGAACGCCTCAGCGCAGCGGAGAAATCCAATTACTCCCCGGCCCCTCCCCGATGCACGAAGGCAAGGTCCTTCCGCTGCTTTACAGCGGCGAGCTCGGACAAGCTGACCAATCGATCACCACAGGAGAACTCTGGTCGTTTTTTCAACGGCAGGGTCTCGAGAAAGTCGAGTCGATCGTCCTTTTTCTCGATGTCAACAAATTCGAAGAGCCCGATTCAATTACGATCAAATCAATTGAGTTCAGAATTGAGCCGATAAACGCCACGATGCCGGTGACTACTAGCGCACTGAGCGCGAACAATCAGCTCGTCATTCCCGGATATGATTCGCTCTCGAATTTGCCGGAGGCACGTCTCGAAATCCCACTCGAGTTTGATTTCATGCAACGGTTTACGGCAGACAGCCGCGATCGCGTCTTCCTTAAAATCGCCTATGACGCTCCTGCTGGAAATGCTCCTAACTTCTTCGTCGCCGGCCAGCAAAGCTTGATCACGCTGCCGAGCTTTAGCTTGCTCGTTGGCTTCATCGCTTTCTGGGGCGTTTTGTTTTACGCCCTCGCACGAATGACGCTCAAGGCAACTCCGGCGGCAGCAAACAACCGCCGCTCTTCGTAAACGCGATTTGTAAGAGCCTAATCCGCAGTTTGTGTCTCTGGACTTTCCTGCTGAGAACTCTCGATCCGGCCGAAAAATCGGTCTGCCCAAGACGTTCGATAAAGCATGGCCACAGCCCAGACGCCAATCGCCGCGCCCGCCAAGACGTCACTGGGCCAGTGGGCATCGAAGACAACTCGCTGCAAACAGGCCAGCGCAGCCAACGTCATAAAAACCCACTTGCCCCTGGGAAAGAGAATGGCAAGTGAAAGCCCAAGCGCGACTGCCGCCGCGCTGTGCCCGGAAGGAAACGACTGCGAAACGTATTCCCAGTTAAGCGTCGTCTCCGGCAGGTTCGTCTCCGGACCGGCACTCGGCCTTAGTCGCGGAATCAAAAGCTTGATGAGATTCACGACCAATCCCGCGAGTCCATACGCAGCAAGCAAGCGTGGCAGATTTTTTCGGTAACTCGGAGCCAAAGTCCATATCAGTGCTCCGGTGACGAACAGCCCCGTCCCATGCGCGAAAATCTCCATCAACTTGATTACTCGCTCGATATCGCCGCGCATTCCGATCTTCTGAACCCAATCGCGCGAACCGACATCAACGAAGCTGACTCCAACTGCCGCCCCCGCAATCAAAATTCCACTGAGCAACCAAGCTCCCAAGCCCAAACCGCTTCCCGACCGAAAGGTGGAATTGTCGGCGCGACTTTTGATTCGAGTCATGGCAAATCTCCCGACTGGAGTGATTCACGCTCTTGTTTCCCCATTGCAAACCAAACGATCGCACCGATACCTGCCATCAAGAGAAAAACAAAACGAAAGGCAAATGCGACAGCAATGCCCCTGGGTGGGTCTCCCTGACTCGAAGTGAATTCCCGATAGAGAAAATCGAGCATCGTTTCCATCCCGCCCAAACCTCCCGGCAAAGGCACTGCATTTGCCACCAGCGAAATCGGCGCAATGATGCAATGGTCAGCCAAACTCGGGTGGTTTCCTCCGTAAAACACGGCCAAAAGGTAGATCGACAAGGCAAACAATAAAGTCGACCCAACGCTCAGCAACATTCCAATCAGTAAGACGCCGGGCTGACTTCGATAGAGCCGTACGATTTCCATCACCCGCGTCAGTATTTGCCCTACGACTGGCCAAGTTCGTAGCCGCTCAAAGAGAGACCACTGAAGAATCTGCGGGGCTGCCAACGCCACGCCACCACCAAACAATATCGCCGCAGCTGCCCAGCCGGAAACCTGAACAACATATTGAATCCCTTTGGCTTCGGGTGAACTTAACTGCTGCCAGCGGTCGGCTGATTGGATGTAATATCCCCCCGCTGCCAAAAGAAACATCGTCAACAATCCGATTAGTCGATCGACAAAGACCGATGCGACCGCCTCAACGCGCTTACCGGGTGAATTCCGCGCCGCTGTGAATGCTCGCGCCGAGTCGGTTCCCAAGGTTCCAAACGCAAACAGCCCGATGAAGACGGCGATGAAACTGACGCGAATCGTCTCCCCCAAACGCATCGCCAAACCCAAAGCTCGGGCGAGCAGGTACCAACGAAAAAAGGTCACCAGCGTAGCCAGCAATCCAACCGCCACGGCCGCGGCAAACCAAGCGTAATCACGCCCGGCAAAAATCCCCTGAAACTGCTCCTCTCGCGCGGCTCGCCAGGCGAGAAAGCCCAGCAGCCCAGCCGAGATCAACAGCTTTAGTACAAACACCGCTTGCTTCAAGAGATTCCTTTCAACCCGTGCAGCCAATCTCAGTCACCTTACGACCTTCGCGGGCAAAGACTTCCGTCCGAAATCATGCCCGAAAGAACAGGCCGCTGGCCGTGTAGCCATGCACGAAATTGACTCCTGACACCGGCCCAATTTCCCCTGCCGCAAAGAAACCGGCAAGAGGAATCTCCCCGACAGTTGACCGAATCAACTCAGCATCATGATTGGGCGTGGAAAAAAGGTTCTGGCCACGGCCATTGCAGGAGAAAAGCAGCGCGCCAGCCGGCCGCTGCGGCTGTAAACTGGTCAGCATCTGCTGCAGCCTCATTTTTAGCTCCGCCCCAGCAGAAACTTCGTCCCGCAGGTGAAACTGCACCGTCTGACCGACGCGAACAAAGTCCCCCACCACGAGGTACCCCTCTTCCTGATTCAGCTGCATCACATTGCGAATCAGAAAGTCGCCGAAGCCGAACCGATCGCGATATTCATCTACCGCAATCCCGAGATGCAGCCCAGTTTGCAACATCCGCTGCTCCTGCGTCGGCAACTCGCGGTAGATTCTGAGCAACTGCTCAACCGCTGGCTTGCCTCCCAGACCGAAGACCTGATTTCGCTCAGCCCCCGTCACCACGAACGGCTCGCCAATTGGTCGACAGCCCTGAGAGACAACGCTGGTAAAACGAGGTAAACCATCCGCTCGGCGATTTCGCAAACTTACAAACATCGCCCCATGATTGACCAACTCTCCGTTTCGCATCAACAAGGTCAGCCCGGGCCCCGCCCCGCCGCTGGCCATTCCACCGACCACCGGCATCAATGGAGCTTCATCGCGTAGCCGCTCTAGGTAGACATCCATCGGAAACGTGTACGGATCGCCCAAGGCAATCAGTGCCGAGTCCGCCGGCTCCCACTCACTCAAATCGGCTAAGTCGCCCTCGCCAGCGAAGGCAGCCCCCTCGCTCGTCCGCTGGAAGTTCAAATGAAAACTTCCAATCTCGACATCCGGCAACTCGCCAGCCCAGACGACTGACGAGGGGCCACTCTCTAACTCTTGCCCGTTACAGATAGTCCCTTGGACCGAGCAACCCAGCAGTTGGGCTTGGGGAAATCGTCCTCGCAAGGACTTAGCCAGTTCGGCAAAAGCCTCTTCGGTCTGCTCGGCCAGGAAAACCAAGACCAAGTCGGGCCTGATCTCAGCCGAATCCAACTGTCCAGCCAACTCGCCGAGCATCCCGAACGAATTACTGTGCGTCGAATGAAAGGTTGCAAAGCGTGCTTGCTGCGTCATGTTTTCAAGCAGCGCCGCGTTTAGCGTTTGCCCTTCTTCTTACCTTTCGACCCGGCGGTTTTCGCTTTACCAGCAGGCCGATTGCTGGACTTTGCTGGCTTCGCCTTCCGAGAAGACTTAGGCCCCGAGGGCTTGGCTCCAAATGCCTTTGCCCAATTAGATGAATACTTTTCAGTTGAACCGACTCGTACCAGAGACATATTCCACTACTCTCAAAAAAACAAATGATTGCAAACCCGCAAAACCTGAAAGCCAGG
>JBJTQD010000616.1:0-1982 GCA_046075445.1 Planctomycetota bacterium | reverse complement strand
AGCACGCTCTAGTTTCGAATTGAATTCGTTTAAATCTATTGATTAAGAAATGTTGGATGGCTCTTCAGGAATTATTGTGGGTGAAACATAAGAAGTTTTGGCCCCATTGACTTCGTGCTCAGTTAAACGGTGCTCGTGATCGTAATCGGAAAGCAACTGTGGTTAACGAAATGGGTTTTGGATCCTTGCGGAATTTTCAACAGTCTGGAGGACCAAACTCTGTCGGAAGGGCTTCGAGCAGGAGCACGAGCACGAGCACGAAGATTGCCAGTAGCATCTACTCCTAGCCACAATAATCCTGAATAACCTGCCAATCTTCGACCGCGAGTGTTTCGATGTGTAAGGAATTCAGAGCTGGGCCAAAAAAAATTTTTTTAAATGATGGATTCCGCATTCTGGGGGTGATAGATTGGGGATTATCAATCGGTGGCATAGGTGTCACCCACCGGGACGAAGTCTAGTTCTACCACACAATCGAATGCGCACAATCGATGGCATCCGAAACCGAGTACGCCAACACGGACTTCGATCTCAAGTCAGCGACACCCTTCGACACGCTCCAACGCGAACTCGATGAATCATGCTGTGTTCTGCATTACACTCATGGCGACGACGGCCACTGGCACTCGATCGTTGAATCCTCACACGAAGAGGAAAGTTGCAATCGCAATGCCGAACTCGACATCGCGGCAATCCTCGAAGCGGTCAATCGGCTGTCTCCGGTTGCAAAGGCCGAACTCGCCGCGTGCTATTTACGTGAATTCAATATTGGCTTTCATTGCTGGGATACTTGGGCGTACGTCCATGCATTGCCTCACTCGATTGTCCGTGCGATTGCCGACGCCAACTGTACGATCGCGGTGACCCTTTACCCGATGCGAAATCCAGACGGCACACCCAAAGAATGATGGCCGGACGATTTCAGATGCGGTACAATTCACTCTCACCGCGGCAGAACAATGCGGTGAACGGGAGCCGCCGATTACGCGGGTTTTAAAATCATAGGTTTTTGGCGGCGGCCCCGTTACCGCCGTCGTTCGTCTTGATAGAATGACGCAATGGATACAGCCTTCATCGAGACGTCAATCGTCAGCTATGCGACGGCGAGGCCGAGCCGCGACATTCAAAACGCGGCACTTCAGCAGCAGGCACGCGACTGGTGGAGTGTTGAACGGCCGAAGTTTGACCTCGTTACTTCTCAATTGACTCTGGATGAGGCGGCCGCTGGTGATGGTGAGGCGGCCACCGAGAGGCTCAGATTGCTAAGCGGCCTCCCACTGTTGGATATCAATTCTGACGTTCAGGCTCTGGCTGCCTTGTTGATCGCTTCTCATATGATGCCGCAAAAGGCTGCCGCCGATGCGTTGCATGTTGCAACCGCAGCGCTGGGCGGTGTAAAGTATCTGTTAACCTTGAACTGCAAGCATATTGCGAATGCTCATGAGCTTCCTCGCGTTTACGAATTGCTGGAACGTGAAGGTTTAGGTGGAATGCTGGTTTGCACGCCAGCAGAATTCCTTGGGGGCAACTGAATGGCAACAACACAACGGATACTCGATGAACTGCACGAAATCCGCGAGCAATTGCTTGCGGAATCTGGTGGTACGCTGGAGGGGCTAGTCGCTCGCCTGCAAAAGGAACAGCAAGTGTCAGGTCGCACAATACGGGAAACAAGACGAACAAAGCGTTCAACCGGAGTTGCGGTTGGTGCTGGCTTTGACGTGGATGCGTCACTCCCGAAACCCCGTTACCGCCGGCGTTCGGCGGCAGGAGGCTAGACGGATGTCCGATGTGCTGTGTTCGACGTTCGTGCTGGCCGTCTGCGACCTGGACACATCGGTGGGGTCTACGTGAACAAGCTCGATTTCGTCGAAGACTTCCGCGTCGACGGATGGGCGTTCCTGAGCCTTGGGGCGTGTCGCCTGCGGCTCGGCCACTGCCCCGACGTGATTCCGATGTCGCAGGCACCAGATCACTCGTGG
>JBJTQD010000615.1:0-1913 GCA_046075445.1 Planctomycetota bacterium | reverse complement strand
CGTGACCGTTGCGTTGGGCTAAGCGGCTGCAAAACGCAGTTGAGCTAGCCCGCAGTTGAGCTAGCTCGCAGTGCAAGTCCCCTGAATCCCCTGAGGGTTCTCGGAGTGAGATTTGGCCGAGAGACTAGTCGGTTCCAACTTTTGTTTGCGCTTTGGTGGCTTAAGTTTGCGGGCTAGAGTAACTCGGTAATGGTTCATTTTGACCACCTGGGGGCTGGAGTTTTTCCAGCCCCACTTTTTTATGGTTTGGCAAGGGGGACGTTTTCATGTCGCGAGCCTCTGAGTTTTTGCAAATGCTGTCAATACGCACTCTTTCTTGGGCCGTGAATTCCATCTGCCACTCGCTTCTTGTAACGCTTTTCCTTTGCATACCGATGGTGAACAAGACTGCTGCGCAAGACCTGTCAGGTAGTTGGTCCGCTGAGCTCGAGTCTGGCGGCGGTCCGGTGACTTTCGGTTTGGTGCTGGAGCAGAACGCCGATGGGCTGCAAGCCTTCGTGACCAACGGCCCCGAGACGATCAAGATTCCTCAGGTGAATTGGGACGGTACAAACCTGAGACTTGGCTTCGACTATTTTCGCTCTGAAATCGAAGCGACCATCTCCGGAGAGAGCGGTGAGCTTCAAGGGCTTTGGACTCGAAGGAAGGGAGACCGCGAAGTTGCCAAATTGAGATTTAAGGCAAAGCGAAACGATGGCAAATCGGCTTACCCGGAAGCCTGCGAACCTTGGCTGGGTAAGTACCTCGTTCATTTCTCAAATAGCAGCGACCCTGCGATTGGCGTTTTTCGTCGCGACGAAAGTTCGCCAACGGAGCCCGAGGGTGTTGTCGGGACTTTTCTGACGACGACCGGCGACATGCGTTACCTGGCTGGAGGAGTGACCGGGGATGAACTCCGGCTCTCCTGCTTCGATGGGACGCACGTCTATTTGTTTCGTTGTCGTCGCGATACTGCGGGAAAGCTGGCCGGCGATTTTTGGTCCGGTGCAAGCAGCCATCAAACGTGGACTGGCATTAGAGACGATAAGGTCGAACTACCGGATGGATTTGCGTTGACGAAAGCTCAGGGAGACGTTGACTGGGGGGCTCTTAAGTTCCCCGACTTGAACGGGCAATTGCGGAGCCTCGATGACCCTGACTTTAGAGGGCAGGCTAAGTTGGTATATCTGTTTGGGAGTTGGTGCCCCAACTGTCATGACGCGGCCAGGTTTTTTGGAGAACTGCAGCGAGAGTACGGCGAGAGGGGGCTAAAGGTTGTCGGATTAGCATTCGAAGCGACGGGCGACTTTGCGGTCGACTCGGAACAAGTTCGAATCTATCAGAAGCGACATCAGGCTGATTATCCATTGCTGGTCGCGGGGATTGCGGACAAGGAAATCGCCAGTCGGTCGCTGCCGTTTCTAGATCGCGTCAGGTCTTTCCCCACGGCGATCCTCGTTGACCGAAAAGGTGTGGTTCGCAACGTCTATACCGGATTCAATGGCCCCGCTACGGAAGCCGCCTATCGCGAGCAGGCCGAGCAGTTTCGCAGCCGAATCGAGCAATTGCTCGGTGAGAAGTGAGCCTGAAACCTCGAAGATTGGCGAGATTCAGACATTCGAACCCTCAAAGTAAGGGGTTCCCCAGAAGCGGCATCCCGCTCAACTTCGCAACTCGGTCGTCGGTCATAAGCGGGGTCGTCTTGGGGACACAAAAAGGCCGCTAACGGGTGCCAATTCGGGCCTCCGCCGCCTCGAAAAAATTTGACTTTTAGGGGCTGCTTGATTAGCTTTTTCCATTGGGGCAATTTGTATCGTCTTCATTTATGCGCCCCGATGTGAAAGCTTTTCTGCCATTCATTCCCTACCTGCCTCATCTTCTCTTTTGTCCTGCTAAAGGCCCGGCAATCATGACACGGAAATCCCGCAAGTTTG
>JBJTQD010000614.1:0-3007 GCA_046075445.1 Planctomycetota bacterium | reverse complement strand
TGAAGAAAAGAAGAGGCCGGCTGATTTGTACCGCTTGGTCAACTTGCGCTTCGCCTCGCCGTTGGCTACGGGCTAAACGAGAAGAGTCGTTGGCCTAACGGAAAACGCGAAGCTCAAATCCGCTCCTGCCCCGACCTCTTGCTCTGCAGCTCTGCCGCGTACTGCTGGACCACGGGGCGATCGCCTAGGTGTGAATTGACGTGTGGGCGGCAGCGGAGCAGATGCTGCTGAGCCTGCTCGAGCGTCATTCCGCGCGAGTGCATCAGCCAGCAGATGGCGACCGTCGCGCTTCGCCCGCGTCCCGCTTTGCAGTGAATGTAAACCTTGTTCCCGGCCGATACCGCCTGGTCGATGTACTGCACCGCTTCGTCAATCGACTTGCGCGTCGGATGAGTGAAGTCGATGGTCGGGACGTAGAGTTGGTCGATTCCGGCTTTTTTGTAGTCGCTCTCGTAGCCGGGAAACTCTTCGCATGTGTTGACGATATTTTTTACACCCGTGGCGGCCAGCTTCGGAATGTCGCTTCGAAATGGCCGAGCCCCGAGGATCACGCTTGAGTCGATCTCGTTCCACCAAGCTCGAACCTTGAGCACTCGCCCGAGCAAGATATTCCAGAGCCAAGTCGGCCAGAAAACCAAATAGGCATACCACCATCCTTTGCGTTGTGTCATTCGGGACCACTCCCGCTTGCGGCTGGGAGCGGCGACGCGACGGGAAATTTCGCCGAGCCTAACCCGAGCCACCGCCGCAGTTCGGTCTCGGTCGCTGGGTCTGGTGTGAGCCAGTCGACTTCAGCAGCCGCGTTTAAGAGCGTCCGCACAGCAGCTTCCTCGGAAGTGGAGCCCAACCGGGCTACCAGCCAGCCTACTCGGAGTGTTTCAGGAAACTGGAACGAGACGTCGTGGAGCAGGGCTTCCACCCAGGCTCTTCCCGAGTCGTCCACTCCCGCGGCACCACCGGTCAGAGGTAAGACTAGTTCGACTTCGATCTCGCCGGCGGGCATTTGAAATTCGTTTTGGCGGGTCAAAGCGGCCAATAGCCCGGGGCCGCGAATGGCCCATTGTTCCCGAATCAGCCCAGAGCGGAGCTCAAGTTCGCGAGCTAGTTCGCCAATCGCGCGGTCAAGTTCGTCCTCATCAGCAGAGGATTGTCCAGTTTCCTGCGTCTTCCGCTCGGCCTTCTGCTCGCCTGAGAGCTGAGCGAGCCGCTGGTTGAGCTGCTCGACTGGAAAACGTTCAGCAACTCTCTGGAGCCAAGGAGGAGCGTTGCCGGCAGCGAGCGAGGGTGCGGCGACTGGCGCAGCAAAGAGAAAATTTCCCGATTCCGCGGGCGGAATGCTGGCCTCAACCAGAGCTTTCTCGCTCGCAGAGGTCACTTCTGCGACCACCCGAGAGATGGAGCGAGCCACATTCGTTTTAAATCTCAATGCGATCAAATTTCTGCGGTCCTCGCCGGCGCCGGTCCGGTCGACAAAAAGTTTCCGAAAAAAATCCCGAAATGGCCCCGCGACTCATTAATCGCGCCTCCCGTTTTCGCTATTATTACTCCACTGTTTTTCGAGAGCGCAGTATAACGCGTCCGCGGAACAGGAGACTATGGTGCGGATGATCTAGTGCCAGGAACCACAGCTGAGGCTCGATTCGTCGAGAAAGCGTCCCTGGTACGATGTCATCCGGATTTCAAACGCCTCGGTTTCGAACCGCTGAGCTGGTTGAATTCGGCGGGAGCAGCAAACGCCTGAGGAAAGACTCGAAGAGGCACCTGTTGCTCGAAACATTGCAAAGGAACGAAGAGAATAGATGAATATTGAAAATCGCTGGGCGGCCGCGGACGCGGTAGACCTCTACAACATCGAACGCTGGGGCCTTGGGTACTTTGGCGTCGATGATGACGGCTACATGGTGATCAACGCCGGAATGAACGGACACAAATCGGTCCGGCTGCTCGACTTGGTTGACCATTTCCAGAACACCAAGGGAATGGCACCGCCGATGATCCTTCGCTTTCCCGGGATCATTCGCCAGCGAATGGTTGAAATCAATGAAGCTTTCGGAAACGCCATCAAGAACTTCGGCTACGAAGGCGTCTACTCCTGCATCTTCCCAGTCAAAGTTAATCAGCACTTTGAAGTGGTCGAAGCCGCTTTGGCTGCCGGTCGGCAGTATGGTGGCGGACTGGAAGCCGGCAGTAAAGCCGAACTCTTGGCCGTGATCGCCTCCGCTGACAATCACACTCCCCTGCTCTGCAACGGCTTCAAAGACCAATCGGTCATTGAGATGGCCCTGCGAGCCACCCAACTCGGTCGGCAAATCACGATCGTGATCGAAAAGCCAAATGAACTGCAGCTTGTTGCCGAGGGAGTCCGAAAGTTGGGTGTCCGTCCCAAACTCGGTATTCGTGTGAAGCTTTCTGCTCGCGGTGCCGGTCACTGGCAAAGCTCGGGCGGTTCGCGGAGCAAGTTCGGTTTGACGATTCCCGAATTGACTCACGCCGTCAATGAACTGAAAGAACACGGCCTGCTCGATTGCGTGCACCTGCTGCACTTCCATCCGGGCAGCCAAATCACCAACGTCCGCAAGATCAAGTCCTCGATCATCGAAGCGACTCGGATCTACGCTGACTTGGTCAACATGGGCGTGCCCCTGAAGATCATCGATGTCGGTGGCGGCTTGGCGGTCGATTACACCGGACACCGCAACAAAGAACCGAGCAGCATGAACTACACGCTGCAGGAATACGCCAACGACGTCGTCTACTACATCCAGATGGTATGCGACCAAGAAGGCGTGCCCCACCCGCGAATCTTTTCGGAAAGCGGTCGGGCACTGACAGCTCATCACAGCGTGCTGATCGTTCCGATTGTCGGCACCTCGCAGACTCACGTCTCGCATGCCATCTCGGAAAACCGCACCGAACTGGACATGGAGATCGCTCCGCTGGCTGAACTGGCGGGCATCCTCGAGGAAATCAACAGCAAGAATGTGCTGGAGAGCTACCACGACGCGCA
>JBJTQD010000613.1:0-1595 GCA_046075445.1 Planctomycetota bacterium | reverse complement strand
GGAAATGAAGATAGCCGAATTTTAGCTGCCAGTACTTACGACTCGTTTGACTTCCACATTAATGGGCGGCCGTTTAATGGGTCGGGAGCGGGGCAATATACGGGGTCGACTGGTGGGGTCACCAATTTCCTGCAGCCCGCGCTGAATGTGGAAGCACTGCGCCCCAACCGCAGCGTGCTCGGTGAAACCCGCGCGCAGCTTTGGCGGAACTACCTCAGCATCTTTCAGCCTCTTCCCAACCCACCACTGCCCAACGATCGTTCGACTAACGAAGACTACGATGCGGTCGACTATCAGAACATGTTCCTCGGCTGGGTTCGGCCCACTCCGAGCGGGCCCAACATTACGCCGAGTTTTTACCGACCTGAGCTAGTCAAATTCTGGGCGCAGCCAGGCTCGCTCGGGCAGAAGGCTTACAGTTTCCATGCCGACCGCACTGATGGAAATGGCAACCCGATCTACGTTGACGCGGACGGCGACGGGATTCCCGACATCAATGAAGCGGGCGTTGGTCAAGTCGTTTGGGACGTCGACAACGATGGTGATGGCATTCCCGACAGTATCTGGATGGACATCGGATTGCCGCTGCAAACAGACGTCAAAGGCAAAGTCTATCGTCCTCTCGTCGCCTACCAGGTCCTCGATATGGACGGTCGGTTGAATCTCAACTTCCATGGCAATGGTTTTGAAAGGGACCCAAGCAATACCAACCGTGCGGCGGATTCAGCACGTCGTCGAGTCGCTTTGTTTGGTCTCTATGGCGATGTCAACAACTTGGTTCATCCCACTGGAATGGGAATCGGCACCGGCGAGATTTCGCTCGGCTATGCCCTCTCTCAAACAACACTAGAAAAAATCTTCTACGGTTTCGACGGAGTCCCGGGACGTTACGGCAGCGATGGGCAACTCCCGTTACCGAACACGCTTGGAGCAAACAATGGCCCCGGCGCTTTCGGTGTGACTGATGTTTCCTTTAAGCTCGCTCCTTATCTGCCGAAAGGCGCTTTTGCGAACAATTTTGGTTTGGTGAATGCGGCTGTTTATCATTCGCCCTTGGATATCCACGGTCGATTTGAATTGGGTGTGCCAGCACCGGACGCCAGCCAAACCGTTCAGCGCAATCCGTACGATTCAAGCCAAGGCACAATCAGCATTGCCTCGGGAATGCCCGTAATCAATGCAGCCGGTTCGTCCCTCGCTGACGAACTCAGTGACTCCGTTTACGAACTTTCGGCGTCACGAGCTCCGTTCAGTCCCCGGCTCGGCTTGACGCCGAATCAGATCGTGACCAACGAAGGAATGGATACTCCCTACGCTGTGGATGAATTGGAAGCGGTGCTGCGGGTATTTGACTTTGACTCAAAGCAACAAGGCTTGAGCGGTCTGACAAGTCAGTCGCGTCTTACCCGTTTGCAGGAGTTCCTTGACCTGAAGTCAAATCCGGATTTGAGACACGTATTGACCACCGAGAGCTGGGACTTGGCCGTCCCGCCTCAGCAATTATGGGGACTGTTTCAAGACCGTTGGGGTAGAGCCCCAACTTCTGACGATCTTCCACTCGATCTCGTTTACGGGCGGAAATGGGAAATTTCTTC
>JBJTQD010000612.1:0-5845 GCA_046075445.1 Planctomycetota bacterium | reverse complement strand
CGGCAGCAAGGACGAGCATTGCCATTTTCTCGACTTGCCGTTTTATCGCACGGGCACGATCGACAAGAACCCGTGGGGCCCGGAAGATGTGAAGATCATTTCCGAGCGGATTCAGCGGATGCAACCTTACCAGATTTATATGGCGGGAGACCTCTCCGACCCGCACGGCACTCACCGCGTCTGTGCCGAGGCGATCTTTCAAAGCCTCTACGAATTGCAAGACCAGCACAACCTTTCGCCCGAGGTTTTGCTCTACCGTGGCGCTTGGCAGGAATACGAACTGCATGAGATCGATGTCGCTGTGCCACTCAGCCCCAGCGATGTGGCTTTGAAGAAGAAAGCCATCTTCATGCACGAGAGCCAAAAGGACGAGGCGCTCTTTCCGGGAAGCGACCCGCGCGAGTTTTGGCAGCGGGCCGTCGACCGCAACACCAACACTGCCAACCAGTACAACCTGATTGGCTTGCCCGAGTACTTCGCCATGGAAGCCCTCGTCCGCTGGAACGGCATTCCAATCTAAGCGAGCCCGCCGGCTTTCGGTTTATCGTTTAGCCCGCACCCACCGATGTGTAGGTGATCGGCTGTTGGTTTCTCGTTTAGCCCGTAGCCGCTAGGCGAGGCGAAGCGCACATGCGTTCCGCCACTAAAGTCAGCCGGCTGATTGGCTACTTCCTGCCCGCGTGGCGGTTCCAGTTCAGCTTGCTGCGGATCTCATCCTTCAGATGATTCATCACTGAGTCGCGGTCGGTTGTCGCCAAGATATCTTTGACAACCTGCTTGGCGGACTGGGGGCCCCATGACCCGCCGTGTTCGAAGTAGTGCTGAGCCGCACGGCCGATAATGTACGAGGAAAACCCGGCCGCCGCACCTTGGGGGATGATCGTCAGCGCGGTCCCAAGCGTTGCAGTCAGCCCTTTGAACAAGCTGGCTCCCCAGTTCGTTAGCTCTCCCAGCGCAAACACGCCGGCGGCTTTAACGATGCCCTTAGCCAATTCCCGCGACTGGGCCATCGAAAAATTCAGTCCATAAATTCGCGAGAGCGTTACGATCGTCGTGGCATCGATCGCCAGGCCGCTGATCACATCGACAACAGGAACTGGCGTGAGCGCCACGACCAGCGCCTTGGTCGCCGCCATTCCCCAAATCACGCGGTCTGCATTTTTCTTCCGCATCTGCACGCGGACAGTGGCAATGCGATCGCTCTTGTCAGCCGCATACATTGCCGCGTTCAAGGCGATCAGCCCCAAGCCCTCACGCTCGAGCACCTCAAGAATTCGCGTCTTCAGCTCGATCACATCCGTCGGCGGGCGCCGCCATTCGCTCGCGCTGCTTCCGTCCGGCCGCTCAATCACGTACTCAACTTGTCGCGGATGAGCCGCAACGGCGACAAACTGCTCCGGCGGAACCAATCCGGCAACCCGCTCGCTCAATTGCCGACGAAGTAACTCGAGCTCACTCGCCGAATAAAGGTCTTTCTTGTTCAGCACCAGAATGATCGGCTTGTCGACCGCTGCCAACTGCACGAGCGACGAGTACTCGACGTCGTTGATATCGGAATCGACGACGAACAAGATCAGGTCTGCTTTCCGAGCAGTCACCTCAGCCAGTTCGGCTCGACCCACCCCGCCAACTTCGTTGATCCCTGGCGTGTCGACCAGCACCAGTTCAGAATTTTCCAGCCCATGAATCCGGTGCCCTGCTCCATCCCAGGTCGTCCCCCAAACTTCCTTGGTCCAGCCACCTTGGACGTCGACCGAGGCGACTTCTCGCCCAATGAGCGCGTTGATTAGCGCCGACTTGCCAGTACTGATCTCGCCGAAGATGACAATCTCGACCCGCCCTTGGGTGATTTTGTCGTACATCGCGTTCAGTTGCTGGACATCCTCCTGCAATTGCTGGCGTTCTTCCGTCGTGCAGCCGCGAGCGCGATCGAGCGTCGATCGAATGGCGCCGATCGCTTGATGAAATTGGCTGGTGGTCTCGCTCTCGGGCTGGCTCATGCTGGCTCCTTTTGAGCGAGTTTCTCCCGCGCGGTCGCGATCAGCTTGCGGAGCTCATCGGCTGTAGTCAGTTGTTCCCATTGGCGACGAGCCAGTGCGGCCAATCCGCCTTCGGGGAGCTGCATCTCATTGCGAAAGTATTCGATAAAGACAGAGCCAACCCACTTGGTGATCAGCGCCTGCACCACGCCTTGCAGCATTCCGCCCGCAAACTGACCAGCGAAAGGTACGGTTTTCAGCAGCGAGGCGGTCAGTGCTCCGAAGGCGACCGAGGGGCCTTGGACGCCGAGCGACCCGAGCATCACCTTGCTCATCTGGCCGAGCCATTTCTTGGCCGATTCCAAATCGAGCTTTTGCTGGTAGACGTCCGCGAGCTCGAGGATCATCTTCGTGCTGACTCCCATCCCGGCCAGTACATCGGCAACCGGGAATGGATTGATCGCTGCCAGGCCACCAGAGAGCCATGTGTAGCGATCGACTACTTCCAAAGCGCGGCGGTCGACCGCGTCCTTGACTCGCTGTTTGGCTTTGTCGAGTAAGCCTCGAGATTGCAGAAGCAAGTTTGCGAGGAGAATCTCTTTCCCTTCAGCGCGAACAATGTCGCCCATCCGCTCGGCCAGCGGGCCAATCTCAGTCGGAATCTCAAGTCGTTCTTCTTTCTCGCTTCCATCCGGCAGCACTCGCCGTCGCAGTCGCTCGCCGACTTGAGCCTGTATCGCGACGACATCCTCGGGTGACACGAACTTGCCCGCTTGCCGCCGCAGTTGCCCGAGCAGTTTCTCCCGATCTTCGTCGCTGTACCAGTCCGCCTTGTTGAGGCAAATCACCAGCCGTTTTTCCATCCCGCCCAGTTTCTCGAGCAGCCGAAATTCACTTTCGCGCAGCGGACCGTCGACGACGAGGATAATCACGTCCGCATCTTTCGCGGACTCGGCCGCGACCAGTACGTGAGCTTCGCCGTCGACTTCTCCTAAACCGGGCGTGTCGACCAGAATCACCTTGTCGAATTCACCCCAAGGGATTTCGTTCCGCGAGGTTGTCGTACCACCGCGAATATCGGTGGCAAACACATCGCGGCCAGCCAACAGATTGAGCACCGAAGACTTGCCGCTGCTGATCGTGCCAAAGGCGACGATCTCCAGAGTCTGAGCGGTGCGCTTGGCGTTGAGATCCTGCAGCAACGGATCGAGTTCGGCCTGCAGTCTCGGGTCGGTGGCTGCTTGATTGCGCAGCGATTCCAGCAGGTCGAGATTCTCTTGGATTTCAGCCGACTTTTGTCCTTGCGATAACTCGCTCGGGTTGCGGTTCCGCCTCTCGCGGCGAAGCTTCTTAGCCAGCGATGCGCCCCAAAGTTTCCACCAACCGTAAAGCATGCTCCCAAGAAGTAGGATGGCACCAATCGCGACAGTCGCGAGATAGATTTTCCCGGCAGTCGGGCTCCATTCTGAGATCCGCGCGTAGCGATCCAGGATCCAACCCGGAAGGTAAATCAGTGCGGCGCCCAACGCTGCAGCAGCGATGAGGAGCAGGATTCCAGCTGCATTCTTCTTAAACAGGATCATTCCCCGCAATCGCCGAATTCAGAAACTCCGCCGACCCAAAGCTTTGCCTTGCGGCTGAGGACGTATTCGCTCAAAAGATAACCAGCTTGGACTGTTTTGAGCAGTCAGCACCGAATTTCATTGTAGCTTGAGCCAAAATTCGGAAAGCCCTCCTTTGCCGGAACGCGGAAAGTGAGGGTGAATTGGCGGGCGAGGATGCTTGTCTGCTTGCTCTTCTTCGCTGTCAAAGTTGAGGATCAGGTTCGGTAGCGAGGCTTTACTCGGTTGCAAAATCAGCAAAACTGCCAGGCTACATTAATGCTAACTTACCAGTTCGTTGAGGACTTTTCCTTCGCGAACGATCATCAGTGGGCGACCGGTAGACGATTGGAATTCCTTTTGGTGGTCGATGCCCAGCGCGTGGTAGAAGGTCGCCGCGACATCTTCGGGGGCAATTCCTTCGGCGGCCGGAGCAGCGGCCGTGGCGTCACTTGCACCGACAACTTGGCCGCCTCGAATCGGTCCGCCACCGAGCAACATGCACATGCAGCGGGGATAATGGTCGCGCCCACCGCCGGGCGAACGGTTGTTAATTTTGGGAGTCCGGCCAAACTCACCGGTGACCATCACTGCCGTCGAGTCGAGCAGACCTTTGGCACTTAGTCCTGCGAAAAGGCCAGCGACACCCGCGTCGAGTTTCGGCAGAAGTTCCTCCTTCAACTTCACGAAATTTTCCTGATGCGTGTCCCAGCCGGGTAGTGTCAACGTCACAAAACGAACGCCCGACTCAATCAACCGGACCGCGAGCAGGCAGCTTTGGCTGAACGGATCTTCGGTGTACATCGCTCGGAAAGCATCGCTCTCTTGGCTGATGTCAAAGGCATCGCGGGTTCGTTTGGAGGTGATCATTCGATAAGCTTTGCGGCTGAATTCATCCAAACCGTCGAGCAGTTCATCCTGCTGTTCGATCGCCGCGAATCGCTTGTCGAGGTCTTGCAGGAGACCTTTGCGGCGTTCGAACTCTTTGAGCGTCATCCCCCCTCCCAACGTGATCCCGCGCACGTTGAAAGGTCGGCCTGCGCGAGGAGCTTCGTTGGTTGCCAGCGAAGAGTATTTCACTCCGAGGTAACCAGGTCCTTGCGAGGCCCGGGGAATAGAGACGTAGGCGGGGAGGTCGGCAGGTGTTGGCAGTTCCTTGGCCACAACCGAACCGTAAGCCGGATACTCCAAAGCCGCATTCGGCCGGTTTCCGGTGTTGATGAATTTTTGACCGAGCGGATGGGCCCCAAGTGTGTGCGTCACTCCGCGGAGGATGGCGAACTTGTCAGCCTGAGCGGCCAGTTTGGGCAAGTGCTCACTGATTTGAATCCCGGCCACATTCGTCGCGATCGGATTGAACTCGCCGCGGATCTCGGTCGGTGCATCTGGCTTTAGATCGAACGTATCGAGGTGCGAGGGACCGCCGGGGAGTTCGACAAAAATCGCAGCCGATGCACGACCTCGCTCGCGGACTTCACCGGCGCGGGCCAGTTGCAGGTAGTTGCCCAGAGTCAGGCCCGCTGCGCCGAGAGCGCCGACCCGAATCGCCTGGCGGCGAGTCATCCCATTACATTGTCGATAGTTCCGCATATCCCTGTCCTAATTTTTCTTCCCTAAGTCCCGTGCTGGCTTCGGCTACCTCAGCCAGCACTATCGTGCCTCCCGCGTGGTCCCAGTCTTCTCGACTTCACTCAATGGTTCACGACGAACTCTTTCTTGTTAATCAGCGCCCACATCACGCCCGACAAGCCAGCGCTCAAATCAGCAGACTCACTGAAGAACTGCTCGCACCGCTGGACTTCATCGGAGGTTGGAAAGCGACTCAGCGTGCGCAGATAGGCCTCCGCGATCAGCTCGACCCGCTTGGATCGAGCGGCTTCCGAGGTTTGGGCTTCCCGTTCGACGACGAGCCGCTCTTTCAACTGTTTTGCAGTTTGGGCGATTCGCTTCTCGAGTTGAGTCACTTGCTGTTTGTTGTCTGCTTTTCGAGCGGCGTCCAATTGCTGTTTCATGCGAGTCATTCGCGTTTCCAGTTCGACAGCTGAAAGGGCTCCCTTTTTGGTGGGAGGCGCAAGTTGTTTGCGAACCTCGCCGATCCAGCCATCGGCTCGCGCGAGGAGCGTGTGGATATCCCGATCGTTTTGCAGGTAGACGGTTTGGATCAGACTCGTCTCGTTGGTCCGGTCGCAATCGCAGTTGTTGCTGCGAGTCGATCGGCCGAATGCATCTAGAGCAAAACTGGCATTTCGCCCGCGGTTGTTTGCG
>JBJTQD010000611.1:0-4641 GCA_046075445.1 Planctomycetota bacterium | reverse complement strand
ATTGAACTCAGCGTCTGCCTGATTGCTGCAATTGTGGCGGGCTGGCTGCATGGAAAATCGCTGGAACAGACATTGCCACGCAACTCCAATTCATAAATCCCATCAATCCTCAACATCGTTTTTACGCAACAGGAACTTCTCGATGAGCGCGGTGAAAGTCAAGGCAAAACCTACTCCCGTCAAGTCACTTCTCTTTTTTCCTCAGTACACCCGCAGCGCTATTAAGTTGTTCGCTTGGGCAGTCAGCGCCATGCTACTCCTGGGTTCTCTTGGGCAAGCTCAGGAAACAACGCGACCAGCTGAGGCGCAGCCGACGCCAGCTGAAACGGAAGGCCTCCCTTTTGACCAGGCCGCGTATTTGGCAGCTTTCGAACAAGTCTGGCAGACGATTCGCGACACGCACTGGGATGCCAAGCTAGTGGAATCGGTCTGGGTGCCGGCTCGAGAAAAATACCTGCCGAGAATTCAGCAAGCACAGTCTCGTGATGAGGCAGTCCAGATTTTGAGAGAACTGTTGCTGGAGCTGAAGCAATCGCATTTCGAGATTATCCCTGCAGAAACCTACTTGGCTACCGAGGAGGCAGAGGCAAAGGGTGGCGATGGCTGGAGCGGATTGACGCTCCGGTCGGTCGATGACCAGCTTGTCGTGACCAAATTGGCGACAGGTTCACCAGCTGCCAAAGCGGGAGTCGAGGTGGGTTGGGCTTTGCAGCAAGTGCAACCTTCCGACGAGGAAGAGCCGCTGACGATGACAGAGTTCAAAGAGTTAGCAGACAAACTGTGTAAAGTCCGAGGTTATCGTCCGGAGTTCGCTCGCGGTTTACTCTCTGAAATTGTGACCACCGGTGAAATCGGCAAAGAAATGAAGTTGGTCTTCCTTGATAATCAGGACAAGGAGCGAAGCGTTTCGCTGATTTTGGAGAAGGGGCTCGGCCAGCCCACAAAGCTGGGACATCTCCCTTTAACGTATGTGAACTTTGAATATCGCAAACTCCCCGAGCATGTAGGCTACATCCAATTCAATGCCTTCCTTGACGCCCCACGACTAATCAAGGAGTATCAAGCCGCCCTTTTGGACGAGCACAATTCAGCTGGCGTAGTGATCGACATTCGGGGAAACATGGGCGGTTTGATTTTCCTCGCGATGGGGATGAGTGGCTGGTTTGTCGATGAGCCCCACAGCTTGGGGAGCATGCAGTCCAAGACCAACCGTTTGAAGCTTGCAATTAATCCGCGAAAACCGAAGTTCGACAAGCCCGTTGCGATTCTCGTCGATGAGTGCAGTGCTTCCTGTGCGGAGTTGTTTCCAGGTGGACTACAAGAACTGAAAGCCGCGAGGATCTTTGGTTCACGAACAGCCGGCCAAGTGATTCCCGCACAAGTCGTTAAGCTCCCGACGGGCGATGGCTTTCTCTATGCAGTCTCAGCCCTAGAGTCGGAATCTGGATTTGTCTGG
Source organism: Planctomycetota bacterium (assembly GCA_046075445.1). Taxonomy (GTDB): domain Bacteria; phylum Planctomycetota; class Planctomycetia; order Pirellulales; family Pirellulaceae; genus BJ22. The sequence continues at coordinate 3,185 of JBJTQD010000611.1, read as the reverse complement.
GAGGGGAATGGCGTTCAGCCCGACGTACCGGTGGCGCTGACTCGCAAGCTTCTTCAGCAGGATCCGGATCCGACTTTGACCGCCGCGCTGAAATGGATCGCTTCTCAGTCCAACAAGTAATCGAAACCGACTACGATTCCCAAAGAGCTCACTTTTTCCATTTAACGAAGAGGTACCCGATGTTTGCAAACGTTAAGTCCTTTGCTTTGTGCTGTGCGCTGTTGCTGCTCACTCTCACCCCGATGCTCGCACAGGAAAACATCCCTGAAGGTAAGCAGGTGCTCGCCGATTACTTCAAGGCAATCGGCGGCGAGGAGAAGGTCGCTCAACTCAAGTCCATGCAGCAGGATTTTCAGATCGATATGCCAGCTGTCGGCATCAGCGGTTCAGGCACTCAGTTGATGGGTGGCAGTGGAAAATTCCGTCAAGAGATGGAACTTGCCGGCATCGGTAGCCAGACAGCCGGCTCAGACGGGACAACTGCCTGGGAAATGTCGGCTATTACCGGCGCTCGATTAGTCGAAGACGAGGAGGCCGAGACCTTTCAATTGATGAATAGCGGCCCGGTCCCGCAATTCACTTACGGCAAATTTTTCGACAAGATTGAGTGCACGGGCATCGAGAAATTCGATGGCGTCGAGTGCTACTTGGTCAAATACTCCAAGGGCGACAAAAAACCAATGTTCGACTACTTCGACAAGGCAACTGGGCTTCTGCGGGGAACTCGTCAAAGCCTCAAATCGCCCCAAGGGGAAATTGAAGTTGAGACGACTTACAGCAACTACAAAGAAGTGGATGGGGTTAAATTTGCTTTCAACTCGAGCATGCAACTCGGGCCTGGTCAGACCATGGAGATGAAGACCAAGGAACTGAAACTCAACCCGAAATTTGACTCCAATCGGTTTGACTTGCCAGACGAAGTCAAGCTCTTGAAAAAGTAGTCCTCGGAAGCGAGTTGTGACCGCGGCAAGAAATTACACGCTGGCTGCCAAAAACCAACTAAGGTTGGCCGAAAGGCCGGCCTTTTTTCGTTTCTGAGAGGGCGTTCCAGCACCTAAGGGTCCCGGCACGTCAGGCCCGCTGTCGAGTATCATATCAGCAGCCATCGGCCGCGCTTTTTTGTGCCGAAACGTGTCCGTCGATGCCTCTGGAGTTAGACATAGCAATGCGCTTTTCCCTCAGTCTCCCTTTGTACCTGCTCGGCTGGCTGCTTTGCTGGAACTTGTGGTCTGCGAATGCCGCCGCTCAAGAAGTCAAAGGTCCAATCGTCGATACCTATGGACCGGTTGCCAAGCAGATCATCGAAGCCGCTCATCAGCAGAATGATTCGATGCGAAAGCTAGAGGAACTCTGCGATGGAATCGGTCATCGGCTGAGCGGCTCTGAGTCGCTGAACAAAGCGATCGATTGGGCTCAAGCAACGATGAAGGCCGACGGCCAAGAAAACGTTCGGGCTGAGAAGGTGATGGTTCCCAAATGGGTTCGCGGTAAAGAATCGTGCCAGTTGCTCGAACCGCGATCGGAACCGATCTCGATGCTCGGCCTCGGCGGCAGCGTCGGCACCCCACCTGAGGGAATCACTGCCGAAGTGATTGTTGTCCGCAGCAAAGAAGAACTCGACGCACTTCCTGCGGAAAAAGTATCCGGAAAGATCGTCGTCTTTAATGCGGCAATGCCCAAGTACACTGACGAAAATGGATCGGGCTATGGCACCGCCGTGCAGTACCGCGGCAGCGGTGCAAAGTGGGCCTCCGAAAAAGGCGGTGTTGCTGCGCTGGTGAGGTCAATCACGGCAACCAGCCTAAACACCCCACACACGGGCTCAATGCGATATGGCGACGCAAAGAATCAGATTCCCGTCGCAGCGATCACGATCGAAACGGCCATGATGCTCCAGCGTCTGCAGGACCGCGGTATTCAGCCGAAAGTGAAACTGCAGATGGAGGCGAAGAACGAAGGCGAGGCCCCCTCTGCGAATGTGCTGGCCGAGATCGTCGGCCGGGAAAAGCCAGAAGAAATCGTCGTGATCGGTGGTCACATCGACTCTTGGGACGTTGGTCAGGGAGCCCATGATGACGGAGCCGGTTGCGTGGCGGCGATGGAAGCGCTCAACATCCTCCGCAAACTGGGGCTCAAGCCCCGACGAACGATTCGCGTGGTTCTCTGGACGAACGAAGAAAACGGGCTGGCTGGCGCCAAGGATTATGCAGCCCGGCACCAGCGCGAGCCTCATGTCGCAGGGATCGAAGCCGACTCGGGGGGATTTGCTCCGGAAGGGTTCACCGTTGAGATGAATGATGCCAAGAAAGCGGACATCGCGCTCGAACAACTGCAGCAGATCGCCAGTTTGCTGAAGCCAATTCGTGCAACGAAAGCGATGCTTGGCGGTTCCGGTGCCGATGTGGGGCAACTGAAGGCGCTGGGCACGGCTTGTCTTGGCTTGGAGATCGATGGACGAACATATTTTGATTTCCATCACACTTGGGCCGACACGGTCGACAAAGTCAACCCGCGTGAGTTGACCGATTGCTCAATATCACTTGCGGTCGCAGCCTACATCCTTGCGGACATGCCGCAGCGGATGGGTGAACGCTAAATACAAATTCTTTCCCGCCTCGAGTATTTCACAGAGAACTATGACTCGCTCGCGACTTTCTTTCTGCTCTTTGTTTGTGATGGCTTTCGCTTCAGCGCTGCTGCTCACGCCACAAGCGGCTACGGGACAGCAAGCGGGTGCGGTCAATTTCCGTCAGATCGACGAGGTGGTTTCCGGCTGGAAACAATCTCAGCACCTTTACGTCAAGGGAAATCTCGGGATCGGCTCTCAGCAACTGGCCGAACTGGACGCTTGGCTGGAGAAGAATGGTCCTCATTGGACCGTGGTGCTGATGCAAAATGCCGAGGACCAAGTTTACAACGACGCAGAGGGACGGCGGTTCTATGGGATGGATGCGGTCGAATACGCCCTCGGACATGGCTTGGCGAACCGCACTGGCTTCGGCCGACTGGAGCATCCCGAGACGAAGGAAACGGACGGCGCTGTTTTCGTGCTCTTTTTGCAGGAGAGGAAATTCAGCTACTACGGTTCGGACGCTCAGGACCGCAGGGCTTTGGGCGAGTCCCGCTGGGTTGGCGATTTGGATCGTGAGGCGATTCGGGCGATGCGCGGCGGCGGGCGAATCATC
>JBJTQD010000610.1:0-6020 GCA_046075445.1 Planctomycetota bacterium | reverse complement strand
GTGCAGAGCAACTCGGACCGCGCCCACCGTCAGCCCCAACTCCGAGGCAACTTGTTGCTGCGAATCAGCGTCATCGGCCCCCGTCAAAAGTGGCCGGAGCCGCGCGAACAGGTCCCCACGTCCTTTCGCCCCACTCCGCTGGGCAACTCGCTGCAGACTGTTTTCGATCAAGCAAAGCGCCCATTTGCGATCGAATTTGCGGTCGGGGCTTTCCTGGTCGATCGGCTCAGCTGGCCAGTCTCCGCCGAGCAGCGAGAAATCGAGCGGCACGCGCTGAGCATCGCCCCCGCGCTTCAGTGCCCGCTCGCCCCGCCGCCAGTTGGCTCGATAGTTTTTCAGACTAGCCAAAAGAAAGGTGCGAAAGCGTCCTCGGTTGGGATCAGCCCGTTCCACGCGGCGGCTTTCGATCGTCTCTAGCAGAAAAGACTGCACGATATCCTCGGCGTCTTCGCGACTACATCCTTCTTGACGGAGCCACGCGTACAGTGGCTGCCAATATTGTTGGCAGAGTTGCTCCAGCGCAGTCCGATTCGATTCGCTCGCCGACTCCGCAGCAGCAGCAACCAAGCTCCACTGGGTCGTAGCAAATCGCGGACGCGGTCTAGCTTCTTCGTTTTCGTCAGGACCAAGGCTCATGTGTCAGTCGGCAATTGACTCAATCTAGAAATGCTCACGCCTCACACCATTCAGACGACGAAATTGCCTTCTTGACAGAACTGAACAGTCATTCGCGTGGCTGCGTGTGTAAAAGTTCGAGGACTGTGGACCGCACAAGTTCAAATGCTCAGGCCTCTCGCGGGCTCAAGGGCCCCGTGTTTTGAACCGGTCTATTCAGAACCAGCACTTGGGTTCGCGTTCATTGAAAACTCTGTTCGCCGTACATGATATCATACGCTTGGAATGCTTGATCATCATTTGAGGAGCTGAATCGTGCGATTGGTATCTTCTTCAATTTGTTTGCTGCTAGTAAGTTGCTTGCCTTTGTTCGCTCAAGACACGCCCCGGCACTCGGTTTTCATCGCCGGGCCGACCTTCACGGGAATTCTCGACGAGGATGGCAAGGAAATCTGGAATTCGGGACGCGGGGGCGCACGCGATGGTTGCGTGCTGGCCAATGGCAATGTGCTGATCTGCTGGACCGATGAAGTCCGCGAACTGACTCGCGACAAGAAAGAGACCGTCTTCCACTACAAGCTCTCGAAAGACAATCAGGAGCTTGGGACGGTCCAGCGCCTCGACGATGGCAAAACCCTGATCACCGAACTCGGTGCCAAGCCAGTGCTACTGGAAGTCGATCCCGATGGTACGGTCAGCCGTCGCGTGCCGCTGCAGCCGGAAACTGATAACGGTCACATGCAAACACGAATGGCCCGCAAGCTGGCCAACGGCAACTACATCGTCCCGCATTTGCTCGCCTTCAAGGTCAAGGAATATGACCCGACCGGGAAAGTCGTCCGCGAGATCACCACGGATCGCGAAGAACTTGGTGGCCGAGCCGCCGAGAACTGGCCGTTCACTGCCATTCGGCTGGCCAATGGCAATACGCTCGTAAACCTGACACACGGCAATAAGACAGTTGAGTTCGACCCAGAAGGGCGAATCGTCTGGAAGGCAAGCAACGAAGATGTTGCTGGCAAGCCGTTCGATGACCCCTGTGGTGCTCAGCGCTTGCCCAATGGCAACACGGTGATCGCCAGCTACCACGCCCCGGAACAAGAAGGCGTGATCAAGATTTTTGAGCTGACTCCGGATAAGCAAATCGTCTGGAAATACGCCGGCCCACACCGGGCTCATGAGCTGCAGATCCTGACAACCAACGGCCAGCCTGTCGAGGGCAAGCCGTTGCGCTGAGTCGCTGTAGACAAAGCAGAACCGCTCACTCCAATCCGTCGACGCGTTTGGCAGCGCTGTACAGTCCACTGCCGATCAGCGCGACCAAGCAAGCTGCGACCAGCCAGAAAACCCAGATTGGCATCGTCCAACTCCTGGGTTTTGGGGTAGCTGCGGTCTCAACCTTCGTTGCTTCGCCAAGTTTGGCGGGCAGCGACTCCAGCCGCTTTTGGAGCGCCGTTGAAATGGCAACCGTGTCGAAGCTCGGTTTTTCAACTTCGCCCCCGCCATACTCAACTCGGTAGCTTTCGCCCGGTTGGGCAAGAAAGAAGAGCTGGTAGTTGTTCCCGGTCGCTGTCACACTGGAAATCTTCACTGGTTGGCTATCCAAGTTGAAGATTATCAGGCGATAAGAGCTTGAACTGGTCTCGGGCAAGGAAAGTTCCATTCGGTCGAGTTCCGCACCGGGTAGGTGAACTTTCGAGATCGTCCCTTTAGCAACCTCGCGAAAGGTCTTATTTCCATTTTCCGAGATCGGCTCTCGCGCTTCGATAACGACCGCCCGCGAAAAATTGTCGTCCGCGGTTTGCAATTGAAATCCAGTTAGCGGCTCGCCTTGCGACTCAATCGCCAAGACGGTGCAACGCGATTCCTTAAGGTCTTCCTGCGAGATAAGTTTGACGGGATAGTTCGACTTCAGCGGAGAGTCATCGACAGTGCGCGTCGTCTCGTGCGAGGATTCCAGGCCTTCGATCCGAAAGGGCTGGCGATTGACCAGCAGCCGCTCTTCGCGGTACTCCTCGTTCGCGCCCCGCAGTCGCCGCGTCAATTCGACCACTTGGCTTTCCTGTGCCTCTGTCACCTTGTCGATAGTCAGCCGGAACTTGGAGAGCTGGCGAATTTCCAGGGGCTGGGGGAGTCGAATCTCCAGATTGCGCAGGTCGATCACCGAGCTGTAGTCGTACAGCAAGACATCGCTGGCGAGTTTGGTCCATTCGCCTTTTCCTTGGTCCCATTCAAGATTTGCTCGGCGCTCAAATTCCCGCAGACCAGTTCGAATCAGCAGGCCGTTCAGTGGCCCTGGCGATTTTTCGGGGGCGATCGAAAAACTGATCTCCAGGCCATTGGCCTCGAGAAATTTGAGCTCGGGAGAAGCGATCGATCGTTTGGCCGTCGAACGTTCTTTGCGCTGGACAATTTGTTGTCGGACGATGAACGCAACGAGATTGTTCTTTGAGTCAAAGAGTCTCAAATCGGCTAAACCGCGCGAGCCTGCTGCATAGATGCGGCTGTCCAGAGTCAGGCTGGCCAAGCTGGTCTTCTCGGCTGCCGGTACCGCTACGGGAGCAGAGAAGCGAGTCGGTTCGGGCTCCTGAGCAAAACAGATCGAGCTGAGTATCAAAGCGAAAGCTAGTGCCAGTAACCTGCGATTCAAATAATCATGCAAGAAACGGTTCATCAGGGAGACTCCTTCGTTTCGTCGTTCTTGGTGGCAAACGTCTCGCGATGGCGAAGGTAAAGGAATGAGCCAGCCAGTAGCAAGAGTCCAAGCACGAGGAAGGCGACGCTGCGGAGAACTTGGTCGAGTTGGCTGAGGTCCGAGAAAAAGACTTTAAAGGTTACGATTCCGAACAGGACTAAGCCGGCCCAGCGAGCTGGTGCGGCGTTCATCCAAATTCCGCGGACCAGCCAAGACAAGGCAAAGATGGCCCAGAGGATGGAAACACCGCCGGCTTGGAAGCCCGGCAGATACTCATGCAGCACAGAGTTGGTTTCGAGTGTCAGGTAGACGAATAACGTCGCCATCGCAAAGAAGCCAAAAGTGTTGCAAGCGATTTCTCGTTTGGGAGTTCCCCGGGCCAGCAGCCAGCCGGTGAACAAGACGCCTGCCAGCGCGAGAAAATCGATCGTGCGAATCGCAGCTGACTCCAAGTTATACGGCTCGGGGTAAAGCACCCGGTCATTGATGCCGAATCCCGGCAAGTCGACGGCAAGCAGCTTGAATCCGACGACCGCTAAAAAGCAGGTGAGGACCACTTGAAGAGGTTGCAAATCGGTCTTCAGCCAAGCGAAGAGGACCAGCAAACAGCCCGATAGCCAGAGCAAAGAGAGAGCCGTGTTTTGTCCTGGCGGATAAAAGTAACCCGCAGTCCGGTACACCTCAAAGGAGAGGTAGGCAAAGAGGGTTGCCAGTGCCAAGCCGAGCAAGCCAAGGACTGGCCAATTGCCTTCCAATGGCAGAGGGTAGTCGTTCCTCTCGAGCCATGTCGTCTGTTCATCTTGGGCTTCGCGCTCAAGCAGCGATGTCTGTTTAAGCATCCGCGCGGCTAATCCAAGAGAGCCGATCGGCACGCCAAAGAGCAAGGCCCGCTCGGCCAGTCGCAGCAGGTAGGCTTGAACGGATTCGCCGGTCTCCGCCGAAAACGTTCTTCCCAAAACAAACTCTCTCGAGAGATCAATCATGAAGAATCGCAGGCAGACGATCCCGAGGAGAAGTAAACCGAGCATTCGCACGATTCGGCTGTCCAGTCGCGAAGACATCCAGACCAAGACCACGCCTTGGACGGCCCAGGCTGCGGTGACCCACTCGCGAGAGAGCGCCACTGGCATTGTGATCGCAAGGAACAGGCTGGCCAGTCCCAGGAACGAGACCAACAACTCGCGATCCACCAAGCGATTCTTCAGGAAGAACCAGACGTGGACAGAGTAGAAGGCGGCGAGGCTCAGCGTAACGGCGGCAAACCACTTCGGGTCATAAGACTGCTCAATCATCCAGCGGGCGGTCAAGGCAAAGACGGCGGCGTTAGCCAGCAGCGCAAGCAGGTCAAGCAGATTCGACTTTCTGCCTCGAACGAGTTGATAGAGGAATGTCATCGTCGAGAAAAGGACAAAGAAGCCGACAATGAAGGGGAAGACAGTCGCAAAGTCTTTCGGCTCGTAAATTCTAAGTGCCAAGCTAAGCAAACCGTAATTCAGGAAGAAGCTGAGGATGTTCACCAGCGGCCAGTCGCGGTAGTAACAGATCGCGAGCACACCCAGCCCCAACAGCAACATATAGCCGAACAGTCCCGGCAAGTTGGGGATGGTTGAAGCGAGCATCAGCGGTGTGCCGTAGCCGCCGATCACACCGAGCACGGCGACAAGTACGGAGTTGAAGCGAACGGCGATAAAGCCTGAGATGACCGTGATCGCAATCATCCAGGCGAACGCCTGTGCCATCGGCAGTAACTGGAAGAAGTTGTAAGCCGCGTAGACGCTGAAGTAGAGCGAGGCGATGCCACCGCCTAGCAATCCTTGGCCGAGCAGGTGATACCGTCGTCCGAGCAATCGAGTGCCGACGGCGAGCATGCTCAATCCAGCAACTATGGTTAACGCGACGCGGGCGACAGGGCCAAGGTAATTGCGATCGATCGAGTACTTCAGGAAGAAGCCGACGGCGATGATCACGGTCAGGATGCCGATCCGCAGCAGCCAGTTGCTGGCGATGGCATACTCGCGCGAGACGCCCTGCGGGATGTGCTCTTCGCCGACCACGATCCAGTTCCAGATTTTCTGCATCGTCTCGCGAAAAGCCGTCTCGAAATGGCTAGGCACGCGAGGCGCTGCAGGGAGTTCTGGCTTGGCAGGCGTCGACTTAGGCTCAAGATTTCTTGGCTCCGCCAGTTTTGGTTGGCCTTTAACTTCATCGAGGTAGTCTTGCACCGAACGCTTCGGTGCCGACTGGCTCGCGGCTGCCAGAGTCGGCTCGGTCGGTCCACTAGGAAGCGGAGGAGGTTGTTCGGTACTTGGCGGTATGGGAGTGACCGGAACCGGATGAGAAGCCGGAGTATCTGGCTTAGCTGCAGACTCGATGAGAGGCTTTACTCGCTCTTCGGGAGCGCGAGTGACCGCTGCCTCTTCCTTTGATGGTGTCTCGGCGGTCGGTGACAGGTTTCGCTCGGCGACCGGCGCGGGGAGCGTACCTGCGACTTGTCTGGAGACTTGCTGCAGTTGTTTCTCGATTCGAGTGAACCGCTCGGATTGGAGCGATTCCAATTTTCCCAGCCTGCGAAAAAGTAAAAACAAAAAGACTGGGATTAGCAGGGAGATGGACAACCCGAAACAGGAAAACGCCATATCGATTGGGTCGGCGTAATACATTGAGACTTGGCTCCGGAAAGAGCGATTGTGTTGAAGCAGACTTGTTCGAA
>JBJTQD010000609.1:0-1763 GCA_046075445.1 Planctomycetota bacterium | reverse complement strand
AACGATTCCGAACTTCCCGCAACCGCAGCATTCGTTGCTGGTGGGTTGGTTTGGATGTCGCTGCCGGCGAGTGCCGCCACATATTTCCAAGGCAGATCGCGCGGGTCTTTCGTCCCGGTGCTGGCGAAGATGATTTCCTGGGCCAGCGGAAGTTGCTTACCAGACCAGAAGTCAGTGTTGTCTCGCCACAACCGCTGGGCGTTGACGATTCCGACGATGCCTTGAGCGGCCGGCGAGAGCGCCGAAACTTGCTGCAGCGTGTAAACGTCGATTCGCGAAACGAAAATGCTGTACACGCTCTTGTAAGAACTGCGGCGCGGATTTCGCTGAACCCCCCGCCAAACGGCTTCGCAAGCCGCGCGATGCTGGCGCGCGCTGAAAATCAGCGTCACATTCAGTGGCACGCCCGCGGCCGCCAATTCCTCCAGCGAATCGAGTCCAGCCGGCGTAGCAGGGACCTTGATCATGCGGTTGGGATGGCCTTCGGACCACTGCTTGCCCGAAGCGACATATTCGGCAACGCGGTCTGCGTGCGGCATATCCAATTGAGGATCTTCGAGCAGCGGGTCGAGCTCAAAGCTCACATAGCCGTCATTCCCTCCGGTTCGCTGCCAAACGGGGAGAAAGACTTGTTCGGCTGATGAGACCAACTCATCGGTCATTCTCCAAGCGACTTCAGAATCAGAGAGCCCTTCGGCGGAGAGTTCGCGCAGCCGGTCATCGAAGCGTCCCGACTTGAGCAGGTCGGCGATGATGATCGGATTGGAGGTCGCCCCGGTTGCACCCAAGGCACAGTTTTCTTCCACCAGCTTGGGGTCGATGCTGTCGAGCCACAACTTGGTGCCGCACTCAATCAAGGACTTTAGCGCTCGCGACATGGAAAACCGCTCCGTGAAATAAAAAAGCGGGCCTCAAGGGACCCGCTTGTGTTGTGTTCAACCCAAGAAAACGACTGGTCCGCGAAGCTCACAGTCTAGCGAACACCCTCGTCCCTGGGGAGCAGTTTACCTGCCATGGGGCGAGTGTCCGACCGGCTCGCCGACGGTATCCGTCAGATAGGTATAGCTTTCCGACATCTGCTCGAAAAACGTAAAAATCTCAGCACCCAATTCCGGGCTGACCAGTTCTTCCCGAACGGCCAGCTCGACGGACGAGCTAAAGTCGCGGCTCATATCCGGCCAGTCGTGGTGCACGTGCTCGAGGACCTCGCGCAGCGTCGAACCATAGACATAGGTTGAGTTCTCATATGGCTCGTGTTCGTCGACCGAGACGATATGGAACTTGCCCATCAGGTTGTGGTCGTCGCTGAGGGACTCCTGATAAGCACCCATCAGGAAGACGCCAATGTAGTAGGGCTGGTTGTCGTAGGTGTGCAGCGGCAACCAGCGAGTTGAGCCATTTCCGCCGATGAAGCAGTCGAGCTTGCCATCGGAATCGCAGGTCATATCGCCGAGGATCCCGAAGCGGCTGGGCCGTTCATTCAACCGATGGATTGGAACCACCGGGAAGAGTTGGCCGAGCGCCCAGGCGTCGGGGAGGGCTTGGAACAGCGAAAAGTTGGCGAAATAGGTGTCAGCCAACGCATAACGCAGTTCGTCCAAATCTTTCGGCACGAACTCGAGGTCGTCGATCAGGCTATTGATTTTGAGGCAGATCTGCAGGGTCAACGCCTCGGCCAGGGCCCGCTGTTCGATCGTCAGCACGCCGTTGGCGAACATCTGCAGGGCGATTTCCATCGCGGTTTGCGCGTCGTGGTAGCTCTC
>JBJTQD010000608.1:0-1406 GCA_046075445.1 Planctomycetota bacterium | reverse complement strand
GCCCCATCTCAGGATTCGTCTCTCCCTCGTGTCCTTTGTAATGGTTGACTTGGACGGCGTACCAATCCGCCACATAGAGATTCCCATCCGGCCCAGTTTGAATATCCACCGGAGAGAACCAGTCGTCCTTAGGTCGATCACCAGCCGCAACCACCTTTCCCAAGTCGCGCGACTGCCGGCCGCTGCCATCGGCGAAGAGTTCACTCGCCACGATGTAGTGGGTATGCGGAGCCGCACCGAACAACTTTCCTCGATAACGCTCCGGCAAAGCTTCACCTTCGTAAATCTCAAACGTGTGCGTGAAGCGTTCAACCGGCGGAGCTTTCATGGCCGGATAGTAGCCAAACGTAAACGGATTCGAATGCGAACCATGCTTGCCAAAGTTCTTCAGGTAGTAACCACCTTGAACGTAATAGAACCCGCGCGTGTCGCCTCCATTGTGCCCCGAATACACGCGACCAGCTGAATCGAATTCAATTCCAAACGCATTGCCGCCACCTTCGGCGAAGACTTCGTACAGATGTCGCTCAGGATGATAACGCCAGACAAACTGCCCCATCGTGTGAATCGGACTTTCATTCGCTAGAGGTTGGTTATCCTCTCCATGCCGTACGATCGACGCGCTGACGGTACTCCCATGAGTCCCATAGATCCAACCATCAGGTCCCCACCGCAGTGAGTTGGCAATCGAGTGCGTATCTTCGATGCCAAATCCGGAAAGCAGAATCCGCGGCTGTTCGCTGTCCGGAACTCCGTCTTGGTCGCCGTCAGTGTAAAAGAGCAAATACGGCGGATTCATCACAAACACTCCGCCGCGGCCGGGCAGGGCAGCCGTCGCGAGATTCAACCCGTCCAGAAAGACTTGGTGTTTGTCGAACGTCCCATCGCCATCGGTATCCGAATGAATCGAAATCCGATCCCGCCCGCGAAAAGGCGAATCGGCAGCGTGCGGCGGAGGCGGGGCAAAGGGCGGGTCATAAACATTCCGCCAAACATTGTCGCGACTGACCAACTTCAGTCCGGCTGGCCAAGGGTACTGGCGATACTCGACCAGCCACATCCGTCCGCGTTCATCGAATTGCAGATAGAGCGGATTGGCAACCAGCGGATCTTGTAGCAAAAGGTCAACCTGCAAGTCCTGCGAAACCCGCAGTCCCGTATCAGCCTGCCGCGCACCCAGCTCAAAATCCGGCGGCTGACTCTGGGCCGCCAGCCCAAGCCCGCAACCAAAACCCGCAACCGCAAGCAGCCACAAGGTCAACGCTTTACCAATCCACGCCATGAATCAACTCCGATTGTCCTTAACTCGCCCCTGCAACCAAGTAATCCAGTTCGACCGCTCCCTCGATTCATTAGCAAAAAACAAAGGCTACCACGGACCTTGCATCGGTGGAGCCATGACTAGC
>JBJTQD010000607.1:0-2312 GCA_046075445.1 Planctomycetota bacterium | reverse complement strand
CTTTTTTGTTGATTAGGGTCTAATCTTTCAAGTCTCCTGCCAAAGATTGCGGAAATTAAGCTCTCGAAATTACCCATTAGCCGCGAAAAGCTTTTGGTCCTGACACGCTGCGATTTGCAACATATCCAATGGTTTGCATTTGTAAGCAATGAACGGAACCTAGCCGCGTCTGAATCTCGCTTTCTCACCTTGGGCGGCTTAGTCCATCGACAAGTCGTCGTTGCTGATACCGGTGGCTAGTCGAGCCAGAATGTCCTTGATTCGGTTCGCACCAGGCGTTGAGCTTCCGGAATGAGCCGACACCTCAGAATTCGCCGGAGTTGTCAGAGAGTCCGATTTCGAAGTAGCCACGCGACGGCCATTTCGCTTGGGCGAGGTGGCAGGCTTTTCGAATCGCAGTACAGCGGTTTGCTCGACGGCTGAACTGGCACTGACGACTTCCTGCTCAGGCGAAAAGCTAAGCGTCAGCTCAACTTCTTGCCGAACGGGTTGGTCGGCGGGAAGTTCGCCACGTTTTACCTTAACCGACTGGGGAGCTTCGATTCCGATTCGGACGGTGTTTCCCTTGACCTTGAGAACCGTGATCTTGATGTTCTCGCCAATCAGGATTTCTTCGTTGGGCTTCCGTGATAGTACAAGCATTGATAGCACTCCATTACATTGAGAAAGAAACAGAAACACATTCGTTGGATGAATGCATTAATTGCGCCAATAGACGAAAAATCTCCTAAAGAAGTTCGCTAGATTGACCGAAGGTGTCCGCGATTCGTAACTTTTGTTCGATAAATTGAGGGTGAGCCCGCGTTGCGTAAATTTTTTTGACGCCCGCGCAAGGCTGATGTGACTCTGTGAAATTGTGAGAAACGAGTCTGAAATCCTTACAATTGCGGTTTGAATCCCAAATAAAGATATGCTGGCGTCGCAAAATGATTTCTAAGAACTCGTTGTCTTAGCGAAATGAGATTGGCTGCGTGCTAGCGTTTCACGGCTGTTTGAAGATTTGCTGGTGACTGCAGCTTCATGCAGGTAAGGGATGAAAGACTCGGTTGCTGGCGTGCGTTGAGTAGCGCGCCGCAGCACGGGAAGAGTGCGGGAATTGAACACGCCGCGCGGGGGAAGGTATCGACTTTGCTTTGGCGAGAAAGTTCGATGAGTTCATGACTTGCCTCAAAAGCATAAACGGAGGCAAGGGGAAGGATTACTCCAGGCGATTCTCTGGAGGTCAGCTTCCCAGTTATTACAGACCCAGCGGCTCAAGCACCAGGCTGGTTAGTCAATTGGTCGCGAATTTGAGCGGCTCGTTCGTAGTCTTCGGCAGCGATTGCTTCGGCTAATCGCTCGCGGAGGCTGCGCTCAGAGTCAAAGCGGTTTCGCAAGTTGTCGCGAAGCGTAATTAATTGCTGGACCAGTTCGTCTTCTTGATATTGCTCTTCTGCCTCGTAGCGAACGAAGAGTTGGCGGATTTTTTCCAGGCCCTGATTGATCTCGTCGATTGCCCTTTCGCCGTAGTTCTCGCCGCCCGATTCAATTAGGGCCAGCGCGGCAGCTTGGGTTCGGTGGTAAAGGACAAAGGGGCGATACTGCTCGTGAGAGATGGTCCATTCTTCATCGGACGAATAATGTTTACCGAGGTCCATGAGTTGCAGCGTATGGTCGGCGTCTTCTACGGCTCGGTCGAACTCGTGGAGGTGCAGCCAGCAGATCCGGCGATGGTAGAACTGGACGAATTCGCGGTCGATCTCGGACCGTTGCTCTTCGGTGAGCACAAACTTTTCCTTGCTCTTTTTTATCTGCCGCTTGAGGTAGTCGAGATAAGTTTTGGACCCGTGTGGCCGTTTGCCATCGGGGCGAAACTTGACCTCCATCTGCAAAAGTCCCAGATCGAGTCGCAGTTGCAGTACTTGGCGGGAGTTTACCCAGAGTTTCCGTACGGTTACGGATGAGGGGTCGAAGGGCCAATGCTTGAGAATGTGGTCGATGTCTTCGCGTTCGGCCATTGGCGGATACCTCTTCAGAGCCTTTCAGGCAAGCCAGTTGTGACGCTGCTTTAATTATAGAACCCGGGGAGTTTTCTCTTCCGCCCGAATTTTAACAACCTGTCAGCGATTCGCGGGGGAGTGGATGGGCTGTGTCGGTCGCAGCGAAACGTAGGGCGGCAGTGGGTATTGTTTTCGGGGTGCGGTTTTACCGGCAAGTGTCAATCATCAGACCGCCGCGACCGCATTTGCTTCTTTTCGGAAACTTTCTTTTTGTTTTCAAGGCGGCGTCGTTGCGACCCGGCAGTCGGCCGGGTCTCTTTGCGCTGCTTTGGG
>JBJTQD010000606.1:0-5179 GCA_046075445.1 Planctomycetota bacterium | reverse complement strand
ATAACCTCAACAGTTCCGGGAAGAACGAAACACAGAGTCACAGAGGAGACTGAGAAAAGAGGAGCCAAGCTCGAACTCTTTCAAACTTGAAACCAACCATTCACCACTCTCCCATTACCCAGTGAACGCCAGCATCGACCTCATCGAAAATTCGGCTCTCCCTTCACTCCAACCAACTCCCACTTCCTGCGCCCTAACCAATTCTTCATTAAACTCTTTCCTTAGTGGTAATCAGTGGTTCCCTTCTGCCTTCCTCATTTTTCTTGCCTTAGTGCCGATTAGTGGTTTCTCTCTCCCGTCCAGTACAATACCCACGGCTTCAACTGAAATCTCCAACCCCACTTCTTCCCATGTCAGACCAAAAATTAATCGAAACGGTTCGCATTCAATACGGCCAAGTTGCTCGCAGCGGATTAGGGAACGAGAGTGAGGCGGTCAGGTCGGTCGCCGAAGCGTTTGGCTATTCGGCCCAGGAACTGGCCAGCTTGCCGGCCGAAGCCAACATGGGCCTCTCGTGCGGCAACCCCACGGCGTTCGCCAGCCTCCGGCCCGGTGAAGTCGTCGTCGACCTGGGCTGTGGCGGCGGGATGGACATTTTTCTTGCTGCGGGAAAAGTTGGCCCCACCGGCAAAGCAATCGGAATCGACATGACGCCCGAGATGATCGAGCGGGCCCGATTAGGCGCCGCGAAACTCGGCGCAACCAACACCGAATTTCACCTCGCCCAGATCGACGCCTTGCCACTAGCCGACAACTCCGTCGACTGCGTGATCAGTAACTGCGTGGTCAATCTCGCCCCCGACAAGCCTAAGGTCTTTTGCGAAGTTCTCCGCGTGCTCAAGCCCGGCGGGCGGGTTGCGATTAGCGACTTGGCTCTTCGCCGCGAACTCCCGCCACAAATCGCGGCGAGCCTCGAGGCCTACGTTGGCTGTATCGCCGGAGCACTGCACTTAGAAGAATTCCAGCGCATGCTTGAGGAAGCTGGTTTCACTTCCGTCGTCATCAGCGAAACGGGCAGCGACTTGAATGCTTACATGCATATCGGCTCAGCCAGTTGCTGCGGCTCTGGGGCCTGCTGCGAACCGAGCGAGACAGTCGCCAATGGTGGCTTGCCCGTGCTGCAAAACTTCGATGCCAACCATTACGCCGCCAGCGTACGCGTCCACGGACTGAAAGCTCTTACGGGAACAGCAAACTGATGAAACGTACCGCAGCGAAAACATCGCCTCCAAGAAAATTCTGTTACGAGTACCCGCGACCAGCCGTCGCCGTTGATTTGGTAGTGACCCGATGGGTAAAGTCTAAGTCAGGTGAGAAACGCCGCGAACTGCTGCTGATTCAGAGAAAGCATGATCCCTTCGCCGGTTGCTGGGCTCTGCCGGGCGGCTTCCTCGATGAACAGGAAACTCTCGAGCAAGCTGCTGCCCGAGAGTTGATGGAAGAGACCCATGTCGTCGCGCGAAAGCTAATCCCCCTCGGCGCGTTTTCCAAAGTCGATCGCGATCCCCGCGGCCGAGTTGTCAGTTTCAGCTACGCCACCGAAGTCCCGGCGACAACCTGCCAGCAAGCGGGCGACGATGCAGCCGCAGCCAAGTGGTTCCCCGTCAAACGGTTACCCAAGCTCGCGTTTGACCACGCCGAGGTCATTGCCGCGGCGAGGAAGACCTGGAGCGGTACCATTCATCGGAGCTAAGGGAAGAAAACTGAGGACCGAAGAAGGGAACCACTGATTACCACTAATGGAAGCAACTAACGTGGAGCGTGTTTAAAGGTGGAAGTTGGCGGCGAGTAGGACAAGCGGGTAGTTTGGGCCGACTTAATCGACCCAAATTTATTAATGGTATTGAATTTATGAACGGCAATTCAAGTCCTTCGCCCTTTTTCCTCTTACTGCCTCTGTTAACCCCGCGTCTCTGTGACCTCTGCGTCTCTGTGTTTTTTTCTTTTTTCCCAACACCGAGACTCTCGTTTGGCGATCAGTTCTTCTTGATCAGCGACATGAATTCGGCCCGGGTTGATTCATTGGTTTTGAAGATCCCGCGGAGGGCACTGGTTACAGTCGTGCTGCCGTGCTTCTTGATGCCGCGAATCGACATGCAGGAGTGTTCCGCACTCACGACGACGGCGACGCCGGTCGTGTTGAGGTGCGTGTTGATCAGGTCCGCAATTTCCTGAGTCATCCGCTCTTGGACTTGAGGCCGGCGAGCGACTTCTTCCACGACACGGGCGATCTTGCTCAAACCAGTGACTTTTCCGTCGGGAATGTAAGCCACATGAGCCACGCCACTGAATGGGAGCAAATGATGTTCACACATGCTGGTGAACGGAATGTCCCGAATCAGAACCATCTCGTCATATTCTTCTGGGAAGACAACTTCCAGATGACGAGCCGGGTCGGCGTGCAGGCCGGAGAACATTTCTTGGTACATCCGCGCGACGCGACGAGGCGTGTCGAGCAAACCTGGCCGATGGGGGTCTTCTCCAACCGCTTCAAGAATGTCGAAAACAGCTCGTTGAATGCGGTCCAAATCAACCGGGGCGTCCACGTAGTCTGCTACCTTGTCCATGTCTTCCTCGTCACAACTCATTGTTCTGGCCTGTGTTGCTTGTGATAACCGAAGTTAAATCGTTCAGGTAACAGCCACTTAATCACTCGAGCTTTCAATTTATCATCCGCACTGCGAAGTGTGTGGAAAAAAGCTGAGAAAGCCGCCCGGGGATGAACCGAGACATTCACTGACTGGGAAACTTTCGCGTTTAAGGCGACAACTCCGGCCGCCACGCGCTGCGGGTGTTACTTTGTTGCCGAGCCCGAAGCAGGCAAAAAGTCATGCCCCGTCTTGAGCGCATTGGCGTCTCGGAAGAGATAGCCGTCGTCGCCCAGCGACCGGTACTCCTTGGCCTTCAGCAACCAATTGGTGCGGGGAAAGCGGTCTCGGTTGGCCTTCAGGAAACCAGAAAGTTCTCCAAAGCTGATCGTCGTCCCTGTCAGCAGGCGAATCCAAGCGGGCCGTTGGTTGATTCGCACCAGTCGAGGCACAATCAGGAAGCGGTAAATCAAGACGCCGAAGATCACCAGAAAGAGCAACAATCCGCCGCCCCGGGGAATGCGTCTCAACAACCGGAAGAAAATTGCAAAGCCGATAAACAACCCGCCCCAGATTCTAAGGTCGGCCAGTCTCAAGGTATCCGTCGCCAAGTCTTCCTGCGCCCGCGCGAAGGCTTGTAGCGCGAGCTGTTTCCTCGCTTCGGCCGTCTGGTTGGCAGCGAGCCGATTTGCGATCCGCTCGGCCTGACCTTCATCAAATAGGGCAGGATTTGTCCTCTCGATCAACTGCTCGATATCAAGCCCAGTTGCCGACGCGCGCGGCATCAAGATCACTCTCTCTGGCAACGCTGTTCGGGCTGAGCAAATTTGACAGAGCTGGAAACTTCCGTTGTTGTTCCGGTCGAAAGAGGGCTTGTCATTCTTCTGAATGGCTGACAAGTCGTAAGCCCAATGCGGTCCGATCGTCGTGCAGAAATCACAAAATTCAGCCCGCACCCCGCGCGGCTCGCTGAGGCTGCCGAAACCAAGCAGTTTCATTAACCAACTCAAAGCTCAACTCCAATCGTCAACGAAACAATGCTCGTCACACACCCGACAGCGTGGACTCAGTTGACGTCGGCCGGCGGCGAACTGAGCGCTCTGCCCATCCAAACGGCTTGCTGAGCCAACTGGCGAATTCGTCCAGCAATCTCCGGGTCAACAACTTGATTATCGATGACCGCTTTTTCGGTAGCAAACACAAATCGCGGAATGATCACGCTGCGAAAGTCGAGCATCAAGCTGTTGCCTAAGCCGACCAGCGACATGTAACTCCCCTGCCCCCCAGCCGAAGCGATGAATCCAACCACCTTTCCCTGCCATGACCGGCCCGTAAGCTCAATCAAGTTCTTCGCTGCGGCATTCACGTCGTAGTTGTAAATCGGCGTCGCCAACAGAATCGCCTCGGCGTCCTTAATCCGACTCGCACAGTGCTGGACATCTGGGTGAGCGTAACAGCTGCCGGCGTTGCAAAACGGGAGTTGCAGCTTGGAAATGTCGAGCAGTTCGGCCTCCGCCCCCAGCGTCTGAAGTTCATTTCGAGCCGTCTCGGCCAAGACGCGGCTGCGGCTGTGCAGGTTTAAGCTGGTTGAAATCACGATAATCATGGAACTTCCTGTGATAAGCAGCACCGCCCTTTCGGGTTTTCCTCGGACGATATACGGTAAGGCATTCGCCCGCAGGCGGAAAGGCTCGACAAATCGTCGACATGCCGTAGCCGAAACCGACGCCCGCACGAATACCTTAACCGGGTCGTCCGCCTGTCGGCGCACTTTAGATAGTCGACGGCGGTCTCTTCGCGAATAATCTGAGGAATCCTCACCAGTAGCTAATTGCCTTTTCATGGTGAGTCCTGCACCAATCACATTCACCCGTCCACTTTGGGAATCAAGTTCAACATGGCTCGTGTCGTTCTCGCAATGTCAGGCGGCGTCGACTCCAGTGTCGCGGCTGATCTGCTGCTGCGCGCGGGACACGAAGTCATTGGGGTCTTCATGCGTCACGGTGAGCAAAGCATCGCCGCGTGTTCGCTCGATGGGAAGCGGGAGAACTCGCCACTGCTCCCAGTGCTCAATGGACGGGCCGACCACAAGCAAGGTTGCTGCAGCGCTTCCGATGCAGAAGATGCCCGCAGCGTGGCGGGCCGACTCGGGATTCCCTTTTACGCACTCAATCTGCAGGCCGAATTCCGCGGCATCATCGACTACTTCGTCGATGAGTACGCCCGAGGCCGAACGCCCAACCCGTGCGTGATGTGCAACAATCGCATCAAGTTCGGCAAGCTCTTTGATTATGCCGATAGCGTCGGCGCCGCCTATGTCGCGACCGGGCACTACGCTCGTCTGGTTCGCGAGGAAGGCCAACTGCAATTGCTTCGCGGCGTTGACGCCCGCAAAGACCAGTCATACGTCTTGTTCGGCATCCGGCCAGACTTGCTTGAGCGGATGCTGCTCCCAGTTGGCGAGTTCGAGAAGCCCGCCATTCGCGAACACGCGGCTCAACTCGGCTTGAATGTAGCCGAAAAGAAAGACAGCCAGGAAATCTGTTTCGTTACTCAGGGACACCACGGCGAGTTCGTGCGCGAGCGACGGG
>JBJTQD010000605.1:0-891 GCA_046075445.1 Planctomycetota bacterium | reverse complement strand
CTCCAGCGCACCGACGAAGCGGGTCAAGATTTCGAGTGGGTCGATTTTGATTTTGCTGGCCGAGGCGAGAGCGTCTGCTGCCTTCTGTCGTTCCTCAACCATCTTGCGATAGGTTTCAACGGAAGCCGTCTTGCGTTGGACATCGGGGTGGCTGCCACCCAAACGCTGCTTAATTTCAGCAAGTTCGATTTCGAGCATGGTCAGCTCGCGAATCATCTGCTCGTTTTGGGTAAAGCGAGCAGCGGTTTCGACGTTTGTTTCCAGCTCCAGTAGTTTCTGTTGCTGCAAAACCCAGAGTTCTTCTTGAGCTGCTTCGGCACCCATTTCCATTGCTTGGCGTCCGCGATCGCGGGTGCCGATCAATTCACGTAATTCGTCCTGATGTTCCTTAATCCGGTCACTTAGCGCGGCGAGTTGCTGCAAATGAATATCGAGTCCGCCTGCGACCATTGGCGAGTTGTCTTCTTTTCGCACCAGTTCGAGTTGTTCTCGCAGCTTGCGATACTCGTTCTCGAATTGACGCTTCATCGTTTTCAGCAAGTCGATCAACTCGTCAGACTCGTCGCTGAATCGCTCCATCAGATACGTCTCATACGTCTTGATGACGTTGCTGAGCACGGTCTTAGCGTCGGTTGGATTCTTGCATTCGAAGCTCATTTTGTAGTTGAAGTCGTCTTCCTTGTCCGGAGTGACTTCGAGCGTCTTGCAAACCATTTTCACGACGTCTTCCGGCTTCATCTCCTGGAAGGATTTCAAGCGATAGAGGTCGTTAGCGTCAAAGCATTTCTTGATGATCAGCGGTTTGTTAATAACCTTGTCGTGCCTCGTCGGCAGAATCTGCTCGACGTCCGGAGCGACGGCTTCGCTGCTGAGACGGCTGAGCCGAATGTA
>JBJTQD010000604.1:0-3097 GCA_046075445.1 Planctomycetota bacterium | reverse complement strand
ATCGGCAGTACACCGCTTTTGGCAAAACTGCCGACGCGGCCAGTTTGGATGTCGTCAAGCAACTCGGGTCGGTGAAGTGCAATGCCCAAGACCGACCGCTACAAGATGTGAAAATCGTCAAGGCAACCGTTGTCGAATCGCCCAAGGCTTAGTCACTGGCGAAACATTTAAATCGAATTGATTCCAGTTAATTGGAGAGATAAAGATGAAAAGTTGTGTTTGGTTTGTACTCGGACTGATGGCAATCGTCGCCCCAGTCTCGGCTGGCGACGGAGACGTCACCCAAAAGTTTTTGGCTGAAGGCGTGACAGCCCGCGTTGGCGGTTACCGCCCCGTCCGAGCTGAAATGGATAAAGAGGCAAGCATCGCCAAGACTGCTCCTGACAATAACCTCGAAGCCCCCAAGTACGGTGTGCTCGAATTCGGTGACAAGAGCTTCGGCTTCGTGCTGGATGAACCAGCCGAAAAGCCCGCTCGTCTGTTTGTCGACAGCAACGGCGATGGCGACTTCACCAACGACCCGGCTGCCAAGTGGGACGTTCGCGAGCAGGGCGAAATGAAGATGTACAACGGCTCGTTCCAAGTCGACCTCGGCAACGGCCAACTCGGAACGGTGATGGCTTATCGCTTCGATCCGAGCGACGAACGCCGGGCTCAGCTGAAAAACACGCTGCTCTACTACGGCGATTTCGGCTACGAATTCTCATTCGAACTCGATGGCAAGCCATTCTCGACGTTTGCCTCCGGCAATCTGGCTGACCAGAAAGCCCTGCCGCTGGACCGCGATGGAAACGGTCGCGTCAGCCGCAATTTCGAAATGGCTGCGATTGGCGAGCCGTTCAATTTCACCGGTACGACTTACGTGCTCTCCGTCAACGAAGGCAAGCTCTCGCTCGCCAAGTCGGATACGGCTGTCGACATGCTGCCGCTTCCTCCCGACCTCGCAGTTGGCAAGCCAGCTCTGAAATTCACCGCCACCAATATGGAAGGCAAAGAAGTGAATTTCCCGGGCGACTACGCCGGTAAATTGGTGATGCTCGACTTCTGGGCAACCTGGTGCGGTCCTTGCGTTGCCGAAATCCCGAACATGAAAGTCGCTTACGATGCGCACCATGAAAATGGCTTTGAGATCCTCGGCATCAGCTTCGACCAAGAAAACATGGCCGAAAAGGTTACCGAGTTCTTGAAGGAGAAGGAACTTCCTTGGCCACAGATTTACGAAGGCAAGGGCTGGAACACCGCGCTCGGTAAAATTCACGACGTCAGTGCCATTCCTTTTGTCCTTTTGGTCGATGGCGACACTGGCGAGATTCTGGCAGACGCCAAGCAACTCCGCGGCGAAAAGTTGGCTGACTTCATCGCC
The DNA here is from genome assembly GCA_046075445.1 of Planctomycetota bacterium. Lineage (GTDB taxonomy): Bacteria > Planctomycetota > Planctomycetia > Pirellulales > Pirellulaceae > BJ22. The sequence continues at coordinate 1,734 of JBJTQD010000604.1, read as the reverse complement.
GAGCAATTGGAAAAGAAGAAGGGCTCGCAGAAGTAGCCTTACTTCGGTGAACGTTTGATTCGCCAAGTTTTTGATTGATTCTCAAAGGGCAGGTCGCAAGGCCTGCCCTTTTTGTTGGATCAACCCGATAAATCCGTCTCAACGCCGCGCCCCAAAGCAAGCTATATTGAAGCAAACAGTTCGCCAGACCCGGAACGTTTCCTCGGGAATTCGATGATTCGCAAAGACGATAAAATTTGGGACCAGCCGCGACGGTTGATTCAGGGCGACCTGTTGACCGTCGATTCGATGCTGGGCGCCTACGCCACCGATGCGAGCGTCTACCAAGTTTTCCCAAGCGCCGTCGCTCTTCCCAAATCCGCTGAAGATGTCGAGCTGCTCGCCGAGTTTTGCCGCCGCGAAGGGATCTGCATCATCGGACGCGGCGGTGGCACGAGTCTCTCCGGACAAGCGATCGGCTCGGGACTCGTTATCGATTACTCACGCTACATGAATCGCGTGCTCAGCGTCGATCCGGATCGGCGCGAGGCTGTCGTGCAACCAGGCGTGGTGCTCGATGAACTCAACGACCAACTGCGCAGCCACAAGCTCCACTTTCCGCCCGACCCGGCGACCGCCAGCCGAGCCACGATCGGCGGGATGATCGGCAATAACTCCTGCGGCACCCGCTCGATTTGGTATGGCCGCACTTCCGACGCGATCGAATCACTTGCGGCACTCCTGATTGACGGTACGCGTTTCACGGCCCGTTGGCTTACACCGAATGAGTGGACCGCCGAGGCTAGTGGCTCCAGTCGCATCGCATCGGTCTATCGCGAAGTCTCCCGGATCGTAGAAGCAAATCGCGAACTCATCACCTGCCGCATCCCGAAACTCCCGCGAATTGTAGCAGGCTATTCGCTGCAATCTCTCCTTGAAACAACTCGCCCCCGCTCACTCTCCGACCTGCTCTGCGGCAGCGAGGGGACACTTGCTCTGGTGAACGAGGCCACGGTACGACTACAGCCCACTCCTTTGGCCACTTGCCTGGTGGTCTCGGCATTTCGATCGGTGGACGATGCGCTCGTCTGCCTCACGGAGATTCTTGAATGCGGTCCGAGCGCGGTGGAACTGCTCGACGATGTGCTGATTCATGAAGCGGTTCGCAATGCATCGACGCGCGACTTGGCCAAAGTGATCGTCCCCGGCGGCAACGAACCCGCCGCAGTACAGCTGGTCGAATTTTTTGGCGAGAGCCCGGCGGATGCCCTCGACCGAGCCGAGAAGTATATCCAGCGGATGAAACGCTCGCGTGTTGTCGTCGAGCACCGCCTCCTCCCCGATCCCGCCGAACAAAAACAGGCTTGGGACGTGCGCCGACTGGGGCTCGGGCTGATTTCGAACATTCCGGGTAAAGCCAAAGCGATTGCGTTGATAGAAGACGCCTGCCTGCCGATCGCAAATCTTCCTGCTTACAACCGCCATATCTACGAGGTTGGCAAGCGGATGGGGATGAAGACATCGACCTACGCGCACTCTTCTGTTGGCGTGTTGCACTACAAGATTATGCTCGATCTGCACGAGCCCGGTGATCGGCGGAAGATGCGCGAGATGGCTGAGGACTGCTTTGCCAAGTGCTGTGAGCTAGGCGGCGTGTTCTCAGGCGAACATGGCGATGGAATTGTCCGCGGCGAGTTTCTCCCGAAACAATTTGGCCCTGAACTCTACGCTGCGTTCGTCGAAGTGAAGCGTTTG
>JBJTQD010000603.1:0-1820 GCA_046075445.1 Planctomycetota bacterium | reverse complement strand
TCATCACCGCACCGGGAGTGGCCATCGCCGGAGCAGCCTGACCGCAAGTGCCAGTCGGACATCCACCAGTGGCACACGTGCCGGTGGCACATCCGCCCGTGGCACAGTCGTTCGTTACGTAGGTTACCGGGACGGTGTAGTTCTCTGTTCGATAGCAAGCGCGATATGTCGTGTAAGGAACCTGCTTGGCCTGCCATACGTAGCTGGTGCAAGGCTTCATGCAGGTGACGCTGCAGCCAGTGCAAGGATCACTGTTGGTTACCGGCTTGTACTGCGTCACGGGAACCTGTTCCCATGAGGTGCGATAAGCCGTGTAAGGGACATAGTTCACAACGGTGCGTGAACAGGTCTGATTGCAGGTGACTTGGCATTGGCCCGGCTGTAATCCACAGTTTGGATTAGCCGCAGCGACAGGCATTCCCGCGTAAGCAGCCGGTGCGGCAGGAGTCCCACAGCCGCTCTTGCAACCGCAACCGCGTCGCAGCCAGTCGAGCAGTGGACCAGCCTCAGCAGACGACGGAGTAAACACCGCCACTGCCGCCAGCAGCGTCAAAGCAACAACGAATTTCTTGTACAGTTTCATCGAAACCGACTCCCAGCCAAACTCGCATCCAGGCCATTTAAGGCCTGCCGAATTCGGACAATTTCCTTTGTTGAGAGGTAGCGCGTGCTCACCATGAACTCGCCGCCGCCACTCAACACTCTGCTTGCAACCCGCTCAACCAGGTTCACGATGTTTCGTCGCCAACCCGGGATTCGAGCGTCCCGCACCGGACCAATCCGCGCAATAGCTGCGGCGAGCCCAGCAGGGTTTCCAAGTCGCTGAAAAGTTAGACCACGATTCTGAAAGGGAAAGGGCGAAAAAATCAAAATTCTGAAATTCGCGGTGCGGAGTATGACAACCGTTACAACGAATCCCAATGGGTAAACCCTGCGGACGTAGCAGCTGTCAAAATCATCTCAATATTCCGATTCTGGCGGCGACCACATATTCCGTCTGCACGGATTGCACCGATCGCCAACTCGCGGTTTCAAATTTCCGAAACTGGTACGCAGTTTGGCTCAAGTCGGTTCGCTTCATTCTTCAAAAACTGCAATGCAGAAGCCATCCGGAGTCGGTAAATCACTGACTGGCTGGAAAATCGCGCCCCAAACTAACCTCACGGAGCCACCCTGTGCCCCTTGGGTAAGTGCGATAAAATTGGCATTCGCGAACTTTCAGGAAACTTCTTTAAGCCCTCGAGCTACCTCCATGTTGATCGTCTTCGACGGAATTGATGGCGCCGGCAAGTCGACCCAAATCGATGCAGCCTGCCGCTGGCTCGAAGCTCACTGCCAGCATCCAGTCCGCCGTCTGCGTGATCCGGGCAGCACGCCGCTCGGTATGGCGATGAGGAAAATTCTGCTCGACAAACACGACCTGCAAATCTCGCCCGTGGCCGAAGTCATGCTGTTCATGACGGCGCGGGCTCAACTGGTCGCCGAGGAGATCCGCCCTGCCCTGGCCCGAGGCGAGTGGGTGGTTTGCGATCGCTTCGGCCTCTCAACCGTCGTTTATCAAGGTCATGCCGGCGGCGTCGACCCGGCTCAAATCTGGCAAGTTAATCAAGTTGCCACGCAAGGACTCGTTCCCGACCTGACGATCATTCTCGACCTGCCGGCCGAAGTCGCTCGGCAACGAATCCAGCGCGACCTCGACCGGATGGAATCGCGTGGCTCGGACTACTTCAGCCGTGTGCGTGAAGGATTCTTGCACGAAGCCAAGCGCTGGCCACGCGGTGTTTCAGTGGTCGATGCGAATCGGCCTGCAGAAGAGATCG
>JBJTQD010000602.1:0-658 GCA_046075445.1 Planctomycetota bacterium | reverse complement strand
CGCGATCTTGATGCTGCTGCAAAATGTCGGAAACGGAGGGGGGGGGGACCCGAAAGGGCTTGAAAGCCAATGGCACGAAGAGGTGCCGTTCAGGGAGACCGAAAACATCATGATGGCTGCCGTCGAAAAGGGGGGCGACCGCCAACACCTGCATGAAAAGATTCGCCAGCACAGCCAAGCAGCTGGCCATCGCGTCAAAGTCGAAGGGCTGGACAACAATTTGCTCGACCTCTTAAAAGCCGACCCTGATTTCGCGAAAGTCGACTTCGACGCGGTGCTGGAGATCGGTTCGTTTGTCGGCCGCGCTCCAGAACAGGTCGATGAATTCCTGCGCGAATATCTCGAGCCGCGATTGCAAGCGATCCCCGCAACAGGCAGCACGACGGAAGCGGAAATTCGCGTTTGAGGAAACAACCCCACCTCTTAGCTCACGCTGCGGAGAAGAGGTCAAACACAGAGTGCACGGCGGGAACAGAGAGGACTACGAGGAAGACTTGAAATCGAAGCTATCTTACACGGGCAAGATGCTCGAGAGGTTGGTTATTATTTGATCGAAGATTTCCGATCCAAAACGCGACTTTGCCTTATCTGCGTTTTGTTCCCTTCCTCGTCAGCCGCCTCTTCGCGCCAGCCCCCAATTCGGAACCCTGATTCACGC
>JBJTQD010000601.1:0-5253 GCA_046075445.1 Planctomycetota bacterium | reverse complement strand
CCACCGACGCGAGGTCGGTGGTGGCCGGTTGTCGTTGATATCGCGCCTTGTTGCACGCAGCTTCGTCCTATGGCCGTAGGTTAATGGAACACCTGAGCCTCGCAACCGAGTTGACTAAAAGTCGACACTTCTTACCCCTGTGCCTTCGTGAGGGGCCCTCTTCCCTTTCAGTCGGGGAAAGACGAAACCAGATTCCGACTTTGCCATTTGCCGGCGATTCGGTAACAATCGTTTAGCGGCTGGGTTGATATCGAAACTCAACACGAATTTAGTAAATGGCTAATCGTCTTCTGTCTGTTGGTCCCCTGGTAGCGTTGTGCGCGGGCTTGCTGCTTGCTCAAGCCCGTCCGCTCTGTGCGCAATCTGACCTTGAGAAGATGCAAAAGCTCAATCCGCGGATGCCGCAGCCGATCGAGCTGGACGCCGAGCGGATTGAGGCGCAGGGGATTGCGGCGGTCGGCGGCGAGCACTTGACGCTTTACAGCGACCTCCGCGACGAGCCCCGCTGCCGCGAACTGGTTGCCGCGTTCGATGCGGCGGTCCCTCAGTGGGCGGAGTTCTTTGGGATTCCCAAGAGTCAGCTAAAATTCTGGCGGCTAACCGGCTTTCTGGTTCAGGATAAAGAGAAATTCAAAGCTGCCGGATTGTGGCCGGCCAGCCTTCCTGAGTTCCCGGCCGGCTACAACACAGGCCATCACTTCTGGCTCTTTCCTCAAGAAGGGAACTACTACACGCGGCATCTGCTGCTGCACGAGGGGACTCACGCGTTCATGCAATGGTATCTCGGGGGCAGCGGGCCGCCGTGGTACAGCGAAGGCATGGCCGAGTGGTTATCGCTGCATCGCTGGAGTGCCGAGTCGCTCGAACTCAAAGCCCGGATCATGGATCGGAATGAAGCCGATTTCTGGGGCCGTCCCAAAAAGATACGCGAAGCGATCAAGGCGGGGCGAGTCTTGCGGCTGGATGAATTGTTCGACTTCCCCAATTCAGCTTTTCGCGATGTCGAGAGTTACGCTTGGGCTTGGGCTGGCTGCGAGTTCTTTTCGCGGCACCCACTGAGCGCGAACGAGTTTGCTCGGCTTCCCAAGTCTGCTGAAGATATGTCACCCAAGTTCAGCAGCGGCTTTAAACGGAAACTGAAAAAGGATTGGAGTCAGCTGGAGTTCGACTGGCAGCAGTTCATCCACGAACTCGACTATGGGATCGTTTCTGACCGAGTTGCTTTGCGTCCAGCCGAATCGACCACGGAAAATGGAACCCAGCTCGTTAAGCTGGACAGCCAGTGGGGTTGGCAGAATAGCGGGATTCAAGTCGGAGCTGGAGAGACCAAGAAAATTGACGCGCGAGGGCGGTTCAGATTCGCGCCGGTGAGCCAGCCTGGCCCTGCGAGGCGAATGGGATCACGATTGAATATTACCGCGGAAGACCGTTGGGCGAATTAATGGTCACGGTGCTGCCTGAGAATTTGGGCACGGCTGGACCACTGCAGCCGATTCCGATTGGGGCTGGCAAGGAAGTGATTTTTGAGCAGGCAGGTACGTTGCTGTTCAAAGTCAATGAGTCGCCTGTTTGGCTTGAGGACAATCAGGGGCAACTCGAAATCCGCGTCCGCTCAGCCGGGTCCTCGCGCTAGCCCCCGGTTCGGAGCCGCGGAGTGATTCTGCCTGTCGCTGTCTCGTCATGGTTCAACCGACGCGAGATGGGCTGTTGGCCGGTTTAGTGGTTGGGCGATTGAATCAAGTTGTCGATTGTCTGCGATTCCCTCGGCCCGACGGCTTTTGACTTCACCCCTGTTATCCCGACCAGATCAGTCGGCGGAATGCTTTTCAATCAGCGAGAAGAAAAAGGCGTCGTGCTGTTGAGAAGGGACAATCCGGCGAGTCAGCTCACACGCTGCGGGGAAGTTTGTTCCCGCGAAGCTGCTCAGGCCCGGGCGGCAACTGGGGAGCCAAGCGGGGAGTTCGAGCAGACTGGCTGAATCGGGAAATTCTTCGAGCAGCCCGGCGACGATCGCTTCGTTCTCTTCGGGGGCAAACGTGCAGGTGCAGTAAAGCAGCTTGCCGCCCGGCTTCAGCGCTTCGAATGCGCTGCGGATCAGCCCCGCCTGCTTCCGCGATGACTCGCGAATTTTCCGCGTGCTCCAAAATTGAAAACTTTCAGGTTGCCCGGCGCGAAATCGCGACTCGGCTGAACACGGTGCGTCGAGCAGAACGCGATCGAACCTCGGGCCAGTCTTGCGAGAGGCGATGCGCCCGTCGATTTGATAGAAGTGGCCAATCGTCACGCCCAGCCGTTTAAGGTTGGCTTGCAGGCGAAAGAACCGATCGCGGATTGGCTCGACCGCCGAGACCCAGCCTTGGTTCTGCATCAATGCGGCGAGGTGGGAAGTCTTGCCGCCGGGAGCTGCCGCGAGATCGAGGATCATCTCCCCTGGTTGCGGTTGCAGGATTAGCGCGGCGAGTTGGCTGGAGAGACTCTGCACGTAGAGTTGGCCCGACTCCGCCGCAGCCGAGTGGGTCAGTAACTCACGCTGGTTGTGCGGAATCACAAATGCGGTCTCTGACCACGCAACGGGGGAGGCGGAAATGCCTGCTGCGGCAAGGTCCGCGAGGAGTTGTTCAGGAGCGGCGCGAAGCGTGTTGACCCGGAACGCCGGCGCTCGAGTGGCGGAGAACGATTCGGAGACAGCGTCCCAATCTTCGGGGGCGATAATTTCCCGCAGGCGGGCGATAAACTCGGCAGGCAGTTCCACTGACTTGGTCCGGCGGGGAGAAGAATTGTTTGGCCCGTAGAATGGTTCAGCCCGTAATCGGCAGCCGAGCAGCCGCTAATTTACGATCTGGTCTCGCGCCTTGCCAGTGTCGATGTTTGTGCGGGGCTGCAATAACGAGAGGTCAAACATTGACCGAAAGAATGGCTTGGAACTGCGCCGACTCGCGCACCAAGTCGAAATCGGTTTCACTGGCGACGCGCTCGCGATACTTGCCATCGAGGTCGAACGCGGCCGCGAGTTCCCGCACGGTCTGGAAAACGTTACCGGTCAGTGCCCAGTAACAGGCCAGGTTGTAATGCGAAATCGCGCTTTCTGGTTCGAGAGCAACTGCGTCCTGCAGGGTCTTAATCGCAAGGTCGATTCGGTCGACACGCTTGTAGCACCAGCCGAGAGCGAGCAGGGCGTGGAGGCTTTCCGAGTCGAGCCGTGTCGATTGTTCGAGGCAGTCGACTGCTTCCGGATAGCGACCCGCCAGGCGGTGAGCTTGTCCCTTGAGAAACAGAATGTGGGGCTTGAATCCTTGGGGATTCGAAATCTCCCCCAAACACTCAATCGCCCGGTCGGCCAGTCTTACGCGCAGTTCCGGGTCGAGTTGCCAACGGTCCTCAAACAACGAAATCAGCTCGAGATAGCCTTCGGCTTCCCGGATGATTTGTTTGCGGCGGACTCGTTCAACGTTGGTCATGTTTGGTTCGACTCTGCTCACGGCTTTAATGAAAGCCGCCAGCAGTTAGTCATTTGTACCCGGCAGGAAAGTTGTTTATGGCTGCCCCTGCTCGAGGCCTTGTCACGAACTGAAACCTCTGCTGCTACTTATCGGCAACGGGTCAGTTTCGAGGACGCTTCTCTATCACAATTTTACGACTCAAACCAGCTTGGTCCAAAAATCTCGCCCTGAGAATTCCGACGTTTGTTCAAATCGTTCCGAATGCAACGATTGGTCGGGGAGCCCGACGCAAATGCACGCGTAAGGTTCCATATTTGCCACCCGTCGCTTTTTGTCAACGCCAGAGCGGGGGACGATGTTGCTGAATTACCTCACGCGGTAAGGAACAAGCAAGAAAACGCGGGGAAAAGACTCATTTGGCGCAGCGGAACGAACTTTGCCTCTGGGTGGGTTCGGCAGTGGGAAGGTTGGCTTCTCGCAGCCTGATCCTCCCCTTGTCAATTCGGCCACTCGATGCAGCAACTCCTCCGCCAAATCATTCTGATTGGATCAATTTTGACCGTCGTCATCGCGCTGGAGAAAACCTGGAATCAAGACATTCCTGTGCCAGCCGGCGCCGCAGCTCAAGCTGAAGGCGAAGCTGCGTGGCGCTACACCAAATACGGCTGGCAAGACATGCGAGACTGGCGCAACATCCAGGCCGAGGTGAAGCCGACTCCCCCGGCGATCCATCCGTTAGTTTGGGCTCTGGGTGTGCTGGTCCTTGCCCTAGGCGCGATGATCTGGATTGGCGATGAAGAGCCGGAAGAGAAGCCGATCATCGCTGAGCTACGACGACAAAGAATTCTCAATCTGCTGAAGTAGCCAAAGACACTTTTTGAAGTTTCGTTTTTAGGCGCTACAGTGAGTAGGGTGGGTCGCATCCGCGAGAGAGGTTGTCCATAGAATCAAGCATGACCGCGGTGCGCACCCACAGTTGAGGCGGGAGAGAGTCCTGCTTTTAATCTTCAAACCGCATTTTTTCTTCTGAGGTGGGTGCGCATCGCGGTGAGCCAACCTTGAAATCAATGACCACTAGCGCGACTGCGACCCACCCTACAGCTTTTAATCTTCAAACCGCATTTTTTCTTCTAAGGTGGGTGCGCATCGCGGTGAGCCAACCTTGAAATCAATGACCACTAGCGCGATTGCGACCCACCCTACAACTTCACCGCGCCTTCCGGCTACGGGCTAAACGAAAAACCCCCGTGCCTCCGTGAGAAATCTTCTTCCCCTTGCCCTCAAGCCAAGACCGCGTCGATGATCTCCCCCGAGACGTCGGTCAAACGGAAGTCTCGGCCTTGGTAGCGATAGGTGAGTCGCTTGTGGTCGATCCCGAATTGCCGCAGCAGCGAGGCGTGGAGATCGTGGACGGATACGGGATTTTCGGCCGCGCGATAGCCAAGCTCGTCGGTCGTGCCATAAGTCAGCCCGCCGCGGAAGCCGCCACCGGCGATCCAGGCACACATTGAGAGGATGTGATGGTCGCGGCCATTCCCCTGCCCCATCGGTGTGCGGCCAAATTCGCCGCCCCAAATCACAATCGTGTCATCCAGCATCCCAAGTCGCTTGAGATCCTGAACCAACGCCGCGCTCGCTCGGTCGACATCCTTCGACGCAATCCCCATGTCATTTTTCAGATTCCCATGGTGATCCCACGAGCGATGGTAAAGCTGGATCATCCGCACGCCGCGCTGAGCCAAGCGGCGAGCAAGTAAGCAGTTCGAGGCAAAGCTGCCGTCTCCCGGTTGTTGGACGCCGTAGAGATCGAGCG
>JBJTQD010000600.1:0-2853 GCA_046075445.1 Planctomycetota bacterium | reverse complement strand
CACTTGCGGAGTGTCATCGCTATGAATCGTCGCGGCCTGTTCTCGTGTCCCGGAAGCCTTTGTGTTTTTGCTTTATTGGCAACGGTATTCGCTTGCTCCAAGCCGGCCGACAATGCTGGAAAGACTGGGGCACCGGGAGCGGCCGCCTCGGCTTCTGCGGCTCCTCAAAAGCCAATCCCGGTAAAGCTGGTACGCGATGAAGCTGGGGCGTGGGCTTTGACTCGGGACGGAAAGCCTTACCGGGTGCTGGGTGCTGGCGGTGAAGGGAATCTAAAGCTGCTCGCCGAGAGTGGTGGCAATTCGACTCGGTTGTGGGGTGTCGATGGCAATACGGGCCGGCGACTCGACGAAGCTCACAAAGCGGGGTTAACCGTCGCCGTGGGGATTTGGCTGGAGCACTCGCAAAAGGGGTTTGATTACTCCAACAAAGAGCGAGTAAAACAGCAGTACGACCAAGTGATCGCGGCAGTGAAGCAGTACAAAGATCACCCTGCGGTCTTGGTCTGGGGCTTGGGCAATGAAATGGAGGGGTATGAGACCGGCGCGAATCCCGATTTGTGGAAGCATGTCGAGTCACTTGCCAAGGCGATCAAGGAGATCGATCCCAATCATCCGACGATGAGCGTCGTCGCGGAGTTGACTCCGGACAAAGTCAAAGCGATTCACGAGCATTGCCCCAGCTTGGACATCATCGGAATCAACTCTTACGGTGGTTGCCCGACGCTGGCCGAGCGATATCGTCAACATGGCGGGACGAAGCCTTTCATCGTGACTGAGTTTGGTCCGGTGGGCACGTGGGAAGTGCCGAAGAACAACATCGACGCGATTGAAGAACCGACCAGTGTGCGGAAAGCGGAGATGTACCGCGAGGCGTATCGCAAGCTGACAGCTGAAAAAGAACTTTGCTTGGGGAGCTATGCGTTCCTGTGGGGCAATAAGCAGGAGGGGACGGCGACTTGGTTTGGATTGTTGCTGCCGTCGGGTGAGAAGACGAACGCCGTTGATGTGCTGACCGAAGAGTGGACAGGCAAGCCCCCCGCGAATCGCTGTCCGGAAGTGACATCGCTAAAGTTGATCGGAAAAAACGAGATTCTGCCTGGTGAAAAGGTTCAACTGGAGCTTGCGGCTAATGACCCGGATGCCGATCAACTGCAAGTGAACTGGACGGTGATGCAGGAAGCGGACCGCTATGTGACGGGGGGTGATCCGCAAGCGACTCCGCCGAGCTTTACCGAGGCGGTTCAAGATGCGTCTGAGAAGGGCTGCACCGTCCTGTTGCCGAAGACGCCCGGGATGTACCGCGTCTATGTTGAAGTTTTAGATGGCAAGGGACAGGCGTCGACCGCAAACATTCCGATTCGCGTCAGCGAACCGGCGATCGAGGCGGGACCAGCGGTGGCTTTGCCTTACACGATATATGCGGAAGCGGGTCAGCCGTCGGAGTTCGCGCCATCGGGCTGGATGGGCGACACTTCCGCCGTGGTGATGACGCCCGAGTCGAAGGAAAGCCCGCATGCGGGTGAGACCTGCTTGAAGTGTGAGTACAAGGCGTCGGCCGGTTGGGCTGGAGTCGTATGGCAGAATCCCGAGGGAGATTGGGGAGAGAAGCCGGGGGGCAAGAACTTCAGCGGAGCGCAGCGGATGGCCTTTTGGGCTCGAGGCGCGGAGGGCGGTGAGAAGCTGAAGGTGGGCTTTGGTTTGCTTGGCCGCGAGAAGGCTTACTTTGATACGACCAAGAAGGAGCAGGAGTTTGCGCTCACGAAGGAGTGGCAGCGATTTGAGATCGATTTGAGCGGGCAGAATCTGCAGCGGATCAAGTCACCCTTCTTTTGGGTGCACGCCGCGGCGGGGAAGCCGGCGACTTTCTTCTTTGATGACGTGGTGGTGGAGTGACTTCTGGCTGAGATTTCGCTGGGTTCGTCGGTGAGGCGTTTTGAATTGACTTCGAAACCGCTTTCAAAACGTCCACAAAGTAGGTCTTTACCTTAAATCACCCGCCTTTTAGGGTGTTCTGGATTGGGGCTGATACTCCCTTAACTGCTTGACAAAGGCGTGCAGACCATTCAGAATCTGAGTTTATGAAACCGGTTTCACATCTTGTTTTTACTAAAAAGGCGTTGAACTATGACCCGGCGACTACTTGCAGTAATCGGCATTCTGGCGGCACTTGCGTGGCCCCTGTCTGCCCATGGCGACACGACGATCTACACGCAAAATTTCGAAGGACTTGTGAAGACTCAAGGCAATGCCCTCAGCGCCGATGGCTGGCTGGTTGGTGCCAACGTTTTCGATTCGAACGGAAACTTCGTTTACAACTACTTCTCGTTTCCAGCCCCTAACGGCGGAGCTGCATTTTCAGCGATTGCCGATGGAGCTGCAGGTCCTGGACAAGGCGTTCAGTACCTGAACGTCTACAGCGACTACAACAACGCTGACCATGCATACAACGTCGGCGGCGTTCGCCGTTACATTGACGCCTTGGTCTTTCAAGAAAGAACTATCTCCGCCGGTTATGTCGGAGCTGGCAAGTCTTTCTCGTTCGCATTTGATTACTTGAAGAATCCAACCGTCATCAATGGCGATGGTGACACGAAGACCTACGCCTTCATGAAAGTCCTAAAGCAATCGGACTTCAGCTATTCTTTGCTGGGCTCGGTCGAATTCGAGACCACCAATGCATCGACTTCAACTTGGGCGACTCAAGCTTTGAATTTGGCTGCAACGAACACGGCTTGGACCGGAGAGTTGCTCCAGTTCGGTTTCCGCAGCTACGCGACGAACTACAATGACACGGGTCGTTTCTATGACAACCTGAATGTCAGTTCCGTTCCGGAACCCTCGTCGCTCGGCCTG
>JBJTQD010000599.1:0-1331 GCA_046075445.1 Planctomycetota bacterium | reverse complement strand
TGCTCCATCGCAGCAACTTGATCTCCACCAGACAATCCCTCGACTCGTTCCAGGTCGGTTTGAGTTACCAAGCCCGTCGCGGACACAGCGGAAATGAACTGCGAGTAGGCTGCCGGAGTTGAAGCCATGTGGTGTTTACTGGCGAGCCAAGGGGAATGACGTTTGCAGGCTAAATAGTAACTTTGTTCGAGCCTTGCCGCAATTTACGGGACAGCTCGCAAAAGGGCCTGCAATTTCCTTTCCCCAACGCACTGGTAAAACAGAGTCGGCTCGGTGGTTTCGGTTAGGCTAGGCCGGCTTTGCTTGCGAAGCGTGATTGGGCCTCGTCTTGCCTAACACCTACCGACCAAACGATGAGAGTTGCGTGGCTGCGGTGGATAAGAAAAAAACCTGCCCGCTTCCGGTCGAGCAAAAAGGCCCGACCGGGGTGCGAGCAAGCATAAACGACAGCTCGAGTCAGTTACTCTTTTTTCGCTCGGCTATCGATCGCTTCCAGCTTTCTCTCCAGCTCACCTAGCATGCTGGCGACTTGATTCAGGGCATCTTCCGTTTGGCTGACAACCAGAACCCCACCAGCTACTTCGATCACCCCGTCGCCGTTTCCCGTTTCAGACCAATCATCGGGGCAGACTTGGCCTTGTACTAATTCGATCAGCAGTTCACCAGCCAGACTCCGCGCCGAGCTGTAGGTCACCTGCACGTATTTCGCCGGCTCGACCTTATTCTGGCTGTCGGCCGCATCTGCTTTTGGCTGAACTTCCGAAACCTCGACACCATTTTTAGCAACAACCGCACTTGCAGCTCCTTCAAGCCCTCGCGGCAATGCAAACATACCGGTCATGCCAGAGAAACCATCAGCACCATGACCGTTCGGACCGAACAACTCCGCAGGCATCATGTAGGCTTTTTCCTTAATCCCTTGCGTGCGAATCATTAACTGCAAGAGGTTCTCGACATCGAACATCTTCCGCCGAAAGTAAGCCGGATCGGAGGCTGCCTCAAATGAGATGATCACAACCGCGCCATCGCGAATCACAAAAGTGGCGTTGTATTGTTTGAGCATCATCTCCAAGCCAGTCCGCATTCGTATCGCCTCGGCCGAAAACGAAATCTCCGTCTCCCTAGTAAGATCGCCATCCTGTGCGGAATCATCAAGAAAAAACTGCAAGCCCGACTGCGTACTCAACTCACCCAAGACTAGCCGAAATGGTTTACTGTCGCCGAAAGCGAAATCCATTTGCAGCGAATTTAGAACGGACTCCGTTGCTTGGTTGCGGTCCGAATCCGTATCGCTTTTCGATCGTTCCAATCCACCGCCGCCCGAATCCGAT
>JBJTQD010000598.1:0-3262 GCA_046075445.1 Planctomycetota bacterium | reverse complement strand
CACCGACGCCTCCATCAGGGTTCGGTGGGTGGCGGGCTGAGGAACGGTGGTTCAGCCGCAAGATCAACTTCAGCCCTTACCCACCCTACCACTAATCGAAATCAATCAACAACAAACCACAATACTTTTGCACGTCAGTCTCCATTTCAAGCTCCTCCTCCGTGCCTCCGCGCCACCATGAGAGACTTTCTTCCTTATTCATTTCTTTCAGGAGCAAGGTAGGGTGGGTCGCAGCCGCGCGATAAGCTCACCATCTCCTGCAACTCCACCGCGGTGCGCACCCACCGAGGCCTCCATCAGAGTTCGGTGGGTGGCGGGCTGAGGAACGGTGGTTCAGCCGCAAGATCAACTTCAGCCCTTACCCACCCTACAACTACAACTACAACTCAACCGCGGTCAGCACCCACCGAGGCCGACCACAGAGGCCGATTTGTACCGCTGAGATTAACCGAGACGCGCCTCGCCTGTCGGCTACGGGCTAAACGAGCTTTCCGCAGTCCCCCTTCCGCATTCCCCCTCCCTCGCCTTGCTCCGCGCTCTCCGTGCTCTCTGTGTTTACCCCTCTTCCGCCCCAAACATCACTCCTCCATCTACCTCCAACAGCCTTGATAGTGCTAGCAGATCGCTCGCTGCAATTGACGAAAGGATCTGGGCTCACTAAAACGTGGCGATTATTCAAACGGTTCGCTCTGAATTCCATCATCTCCGGGAGTGTCATGAATCGGATTCAACTCAGCCCTTTGGCGACGCTGACTCAAACACAAAAACACTCCCAGCCGGAAGCGAGTCAACTGACTCCCGCGGCCGCACAAATCGCTCGCTCGCTGCGCGGTTTGAGCACTGAAGCAAGTAGCTCGACCGGCCAGCCGACGGCAACGCAAACGCCGGCGCTCTTTACGCCGATGCACTACGAACCGGGTTACGCTTATCCGCTGATCGTCTGGTTGCACTCCAACGGCGACGACCAGACCCAGGTACAGCGAATCATGCCGTCGATCAGCTTGAGAAACTTCGTTGCCGTCGCGCCGCAGGCGATCGTCGGCAGCCAAGCCGCTGGCTTTTACTGGCAACAGACGGCCTGCGGAATCGAAGAAGCTCAAGCAGCTGTGGTTCAGGCGATTGACCACGCTCAACTGAAACTCAACATCGCGCCGCAGCGGATTTTCCTGGCCGGCTATGGAGCTGGTGGAACGATGGCGTTGCGTGTGGCATTGGAGCTGTCGCACGCGTTGGCTGGGGCGGTTTCAATCAACGGCCCGCTGCCGAGCGGGCTGACTCCGCTACGGGACTGGATGAGTTGCCGGCAGCTGCCTATTTTCTGGGCTCATTGCCGCAAATCTCGCGAATTTCCGGAGAATCTGCTGTGCGACCAACTCAAGCTGCTGCATGTGGGCGGCTTCAGCGTCACGCTGCGGCAATATCCGGCGGGAGATGAACTGCCAGCCCAATCGCTGAGCGATCTGAATGGCTGGATCATGGAATCGTTTGCTTCAACGATTAAGTAGTTTCGGGCGATTCTCGCCGCCGACTCACGCTAAGCCTGCATTCTTGTTTTGCGCGGACTGCTTCGTTAAGCCTCTGCGCCTTGTGTCGCGGCTAGCAATAGGCTTTAGTAGCCATCTCTATCGTTGTGTAAATGCGTGACCTAAAAGGGAACACGGAGATTAGAAGTTGCGCGGCATTCAGATACTAACCCTCTCACCTCCCAAAAGAGTATCAAAGAGGCGCCCTCAATGAAATTAAAGCTTTAAGTTTTGCGCGAGGGCAAGAGAACGTGCGGGATGCTGCACCGCGGAGGAATACAGATCAACCGCTCGGCTCGCTTAGGCTGCTTTTTGAATCCACTCGCGAATCACGTTTGCGGCAGTGTCAGGGTCGGTTCGCAGTAGTTCGTCGATCTGCTGCTTCAGTTTAATTTCCCGAGCCTCTTCGACTGGGCGATAGGCCGACTCACCGGTCGCAGCATCGCCACCTGTCTCGCGGCGACGAAGCGAGAAGAGCAACAGCAAACTCAATCCTGCAGTCGAGACAACCGCGATCCAGATCCCACCCGAACGAGACGACAGCCACTGGTTGATTGGCGAGGGAGTTTTGGAAATTGATTGAGCGGCAACCTCTGCCGCGGCGAATTCAACGGTGACGGGAAGGTGGTCCGGAGCGTTGAAGGCTGAATCTGGCAGCAGCGGCCGGACTCGCTCGAGAACTGTCTTCCGCAATTGGTCTTGCTCCATGCTGCGAGCGAGCGACACAGCCGGTTGGTCGCTACTGGCAGACAATTGCCGGGGCAATCGAATCGTTACTTGTGGCAGGAAGGTAGGCGCTTTGTTCTGACTGCTTCCCGGGCCAGCACCAACATCTCGCTGATTCTGATTGCCCGCGGGGAGTTCGACAGAAGCGGTTCCGTTCGTCCCGGGAAGGCTCATCGGTCCCGAGGCGAGCATCGCCGTTGCACCGGAACGCTTAACGGCGACAACCGAAGCTGGGGCAAAGTCCAAGGTCTCGCTCGAATCCTCTCGGCAGGTAACGCTGATTTCGACTCCCTCAATATCAGCCAGACGCTGATGAATTTCGCGGTCGAGCCGTTGCTGGTAACGCAGCTTTTCAATTTGAACGACTTGCTCAGTCGTTTGAGGCTTCTCCAAAAGCTTGTCGTCGAAAGCAATCCCCGCAGCCAAGTCGACGATGACTAGATTTTCAGGCTGCAATTGGGACAGCGAACCGATCGCGATTTGCCGGATTGTCTCCAGCTGAGAAGTCTCGAGGTAGGCTCCTTCACTCGGCTGAATGGTCAACGTGCAGCGCAGCGGTCCAGTGGTTCGCGAGGTCGCATCCGAACCGAAATCGATTTCCAGCATCGCATCCGCAACAAACGGCAGCCGTCGGACCAAGCTCTGGATCGCGATTTTCTTCTGGTGTTGCTGCTGCAACTGCTGCTGCAAGCGCGAAGCAAAGGGGCTGATATTCGGTGCAGTTGGCGATTCGGCTTTCAGTCCAGCCGGAAGCACATTCTGTTCGTTGATGACCTTCAGAGCCGTAGCGACTCGTTCGCGCGGCAGCCAAACTTGCTGGTCGCGAACTTCTGCCTCGACGATCCCGGCTTGGGAAAGGGCCAGCCGAATTCGCTGGATATCGAGCGATTGCAGACGCGTCTCGCCGAGCAGCGAGACGAGTTTCGCGCTGCTGGTTCGCGGGCGACTCGTGAAGACGGCCGCTGCGAGCAGCACGGCGATCGCCATGCAGCCGACGACTCGCGTTGCCAAAG
>JBJTQD010000597.1:0-2943 GCA_046075445.1 Planctomycetota bacterium | reverse complement strand
GTGCTGGACTTTCGATTCTTTTTTTTTCTTTTTTTTCTTGTTCCTCTTGTCGTTCCTCTTGTTGTTCTTTTTCTTCTTCGCGTTTCGCGCCCGCCAACCTCCCTCATCCGGGGCTTCACGCAGGCCCCCGGTTCGGCAGTGAGAATAGACTATGCTGCATCGGGCAAGTTGATCGGACTGTAGTGCATCGGAATGCTCCTGATAGTTTGCAAAGGGCGACAGTTGTGAATGAAAATTTGACGCAAAACGAGCAGGCGATTTTGTTGTTGAATGCCGGTTCGAGCAGCCTGAAATGCGACCTGTTCAGCGCCGCAAGCGGCGAGCGGCTTGTTGCGGCACAGGCTGATTGGGCGAGCGACACGACCCGCTGGCGAGTGAAACGCTTCTCCGCAAGCGGAGTCGACGACTCGAGTTGGCGGCCGGTCGCTTGGTCGGGACCAGTCGCTGCGGTTCGATCGACCCCGGAATCGTCCCCTACGTCCAGACGCAATACGGATTATCAGCTACCGAGTGCGAGGAGATTCTCAACCGAAAATCGGGGCTGGCGGCGGTTTCTGGGCTCTCAGCCGACATGCGCGAGCTGCTCGCAGCCGCCTCCTCGGGCCACGCGCGAGCCGCTTTGGCGATCGCCATGTATGTCCACCGAATTCGCGGAGCGATCGGCAGTTTGGCGGCGACACTCGGGGGGATCGATGCGCTGGTTTTTACCGCCGGTGTCGGCGAAAACTCACCGCAGATTCGCGAACTGGTTTGCGAGCGACTGGAGTTCCTTGGGCTGCGATTGGACAGAGAGGCGAACGCAAAGTGCACGCCCGACGCCGATATCGCAACAGAAGATTCCCCTGCTCGGATCCTCGTGCAGCAAACGAGGGAGGAACTCGAAATGCTCCGGCAAGTACGGATGCTGTTGGGAGCGGAAGAGGCGAAACACAGAGGACGCTGAGGGGGAGAGAGGATTTAGTTGATGGTTGGTAGTTGTTAGTTGGGAATTGGCTTTTCTTTGGCTGTTCTTGTACCAAGCGTCCCATGAGTCCCAAAAGTCCCAGCCGTCCCATGAATTTAAGTTATCCCGCGCTACCGGTGGGTGCGCCCCGCGGTTGAAATTACTTTTCAGACAAACCTACTGGCGCGGTGGCGACCCACCCTACTTTCTTTGTTAGTGCTGATTAGTGGTTCCCCTCTTCTCCCGGTGCATAAAAAAACCGCAAGGCCTTGCGGCTATGCGGCAAAAATCCAGCGAATTCGCAGCGATGGGAGCTGCTGGGAGAAAAGCGTGAGTCGAGCGTGCTCTGCACAAGCCCTTGTTGACTCAGGCCAACCCGAATTAATGGTCCCTCAGCCGTATTCGCTAGAGATATTTAAATTGTAGTACTTAGAATCCGAAAGCAGCAGGCCTACTTTCACCGATTCCTGAAATCCTCATCGGAACTTAAAGACAAGGGTGATTAAGTTTTTTTCAAAAACCCTGTCTCGCATCCCGATTTTTGGACTTGTTATTCACCGCGATTCGCTCAAAAAAGAGAAGTCTTCAAAAATTTTACAAAGCTTGCGGATTTAAGCACGAATTGCTGTTTGAATCTGTCGATACTCCGAGCGACTTTTTTGCTTCCGAACTCCTGAGAGACCGAAATGTACCGCGCGACGCTTTTGACCGCCTGCAGCTTCCTTGCCTTGCTTCTTAGTACTCAATCGACCGGACTGTGGGCTCAGGATCCGGCGCCCTCAAAAGCTCCGCCCGCAGCAAACCAACTCGAGTCCGGACTGGAGTCAGCTCAAAAGTCGGCTGCCCAAGTCGGCGAAAAACTGAGCGAAGGGGCTCAGGAAATTGGCGACAAGCTGAACCAAAGCTCGACCGTACAAGAGGCCTCGGCCTCCGTCCTGAAACCGATCTACCAGCTTTCGCAGTACATGGCTCATCCCTGGTTTTACTGGATTGCCTTTGCCCTGATGGTGGCCGGTGTCGTTAGTTTCGCAGGCCAGATTGTGCTGACCAAACTGCTGTTGCTATTCAGCCTGCATCTCAGCTTCAAAGAGATCCTCGGCGATCTGCTTGGCCTGGTGATCAGCCTGATCGGGTTGGTGCTGACGACTCAAGCCGCGACAGAAAACTCGACTTTCACGAGCAGTCCCGCAGCGGTCCTCTCGGCAGCCATTGTTGGCGCGATTGCCGGCCTGTTGTTCTACATCTGGGGCCAGGGCACCGAATTTGCGGCCGCACGCCGCAATCGAGTGGCGCCCAAAAACGATTCCAACACCGATCGCCGCTAGTCGGAAATTCTTATGAGGTCGGGTCCACGTAGGGTGGGTCGCCACCGCGCGAAGGAGGCAACGTTCAACGCCAACTCAAACGCGGGGCGCACCCACCCGCGGCGCGGGATGCCTTAGGTTCATGGGACGACTGGGACTCGTGGGACTTTTAGGAAGCTTGGGACAAAAACAGCTAAAGAAAATCCAATTCCCCACCAGCAACTATCAACTACCAACTACTTCCTTTTTCTTCCTCTACTCCTGCTCTGCGTTCTCTGTATTTCAACCGGTTTTCCTGCCTACAGCACGCCGTACAGAACACCGGCGACGCAGGCTGTCATGCAGCAGGCGATCATTCCGCCGAGCATGGCCCGCAGGCCGAGTTGAGCCAGGTCGCCTCGTCGCTCCGGGGCCAGAGCACCGATGCCGCCGAGCTGAATGCCAATCGAGGCGAAGTTTGAGAAGCCGCAAAGGGCGTAGGTCAGAATCACTTGGGTGCGTTCGGAGAGTTGCACGGGTGCGTTCGCTCCCTGGCTCTTCATTTGGCCCATGACGTCGATCAAGTCGAGGTAAGCAACAAATTCGTTGACAACCATCTTCGTCCCGAGAATCTCGCCAGACTTGTAGCACTCGCTAGGGGCGATTCCCATCAGCCACGCCAGTGGGGCAAAGAGGAACGAGAAGATGCCTTTAATG
>JBJTQD010000596.1:0-2589 GCA_046075445.1 Planctomycetota bacterium | reverse complement strand
ATCCCGACTTGGGGGATGCCGAAGACCAACGAATTGTCGATTTGAGTTTCCCACCAAACAGCGGTCGCCGTTCCTGGCACGGGTGCCCCGATCAACTTTCCGATTCCCTTGGCCTTGAAGGCCCACGGGAAAAAGTGCGCGTCGCTGTAGTTGCTTTCGCTTTGCAGCACGGCGACCGGCCGAACCCATTTGTTGATTGGCTCGCCGCCGAGGTCGCCCTTTTCGTGGTCGCGGGGAGCGAAGTAGCAATAACGCTTGCCGCTGAGGAAGGTCGCGAGGTCTTCGTGCAACCAGCCGCCACCATTGAACCGCGTGTCCACAATCAACGCGTCCTTGTCCGCATTCAAACCGAGCACCTCCGAGTAAACGCGTCGGAAACTCGGGTCGTTCATGCCGCGCACGTGGACGTATCCGATTCGGCCGCCACTGAGCTTTTCGCACAGCTCGCGCCGGGTTGCAATCCAGCGTTCGTAGAGGAGGTTGGTCTCATCACCGATGCTGATCGGCCGAATCACCTCTTCCCACTCGCGGTTTGCCGCCGGATCATGCAAGCCGAGTCGCACCGGCTTGTCGGCCTTGCGATTCAGCAGCGCCCAAGGCTCGATGTCTGGCGTCAATCGGATGCCATCCAGATGCGTGATCACCACGCCGGGCTTGATTTGGCAATCCGCCGTATCACAGGGACCATTCTTGATGACTTCGGTAACCTTCAGTCCCACATCGTGATAGTTCTGGTCGTAGATCAAGCCAAACGCGGCGGTTTGATCCCCATCCTGTCCCTTGGGGCGATAGCGACCGCCTGTGTGGGAGGCGTTTAGCTCGCCGAGCATCTCGCCGAGCAAATCGGCAAAGTCATGATTGTTGTTAATCGATGGCAGGAAGGCTTGGTAGTTTTCCTTCATCGCTTGCCAATCGACGCCGTGCAGTTTTGGGTCGTAAAACTTGTGACGCGTCTGCCGCCAAGCGTGCTCCAAGATGTAATTCCGCTCGCGGGGGCTGTCGATTTGCATTTCGGCAGCGAAGGCAATCGGCTTGCTGGTCGCTTTGCCGCCGCCGTTTCCAAGCGCGGGCGCGAGATCGACCTTGGTCAGTTTGCCGCCACCTTGCAACAACACCGCCGACTTCCCGTCCTTGAGCAGGTGCATGTTGCCGGGAGCTTGATCGCCCAGTGCCAAAATCTGAGCCGTCGAGCGTTCGCGGACCTTGGTCAGCCAGAGCCCCCACTTGTCGTCAATCTGCGCGGTGAAAATCAGGTTCTCGCCGTCGGGAGTCAAGGCAAAGTCGCCGACTGCCGAAGAGAGCATCGTCAAACGCCTCGTTCGCAGGTGTGGCTCGTCGAATTCGATCGCGAGCGGGTCGACTGGCTTCTCTTTTTTGTCTTTAGCAGCAGCTTCTTCGGGCTTGGCTGCGGCTTTGTCTCCTTCGGTCGCGGGCTTGTCAGCAGCGGCTTTCTCGGGTTCGTCTTTTTTCTTTTTCCGTTTGTTGCGGAGTTCGAGCTTCTCCTTGTCGAGCACGGCTTCGTCGTAGCTGTCCTGCGTCAAGTAAAACGCGAGGACATCGCGTTCGCTGCCCCAGCTGCCGTGACTCCGCTCGCCGAAGCGGTCGGAAATGTAAAGCAGAGCCTTGCCATTAGCGGCAAACTTGGGGCTGCCTTCGTCGTAACCGCTTTCGGAGATGTTGACGATTTTACCGGTGGCCAGCTCGACGACTCCGACTTCAGGTGTCCACGACTTGTGAGCGTGGTAGGTGACCGTCAACCAGCGGCTGTCCGGCGACCAGGCGTAAGTAATATCGCCGTCGGTGTATGAAAAGTTCTGTCGGCCAGGGACGAGCAAGCTGCTTTGTTTGGTCTCCAGGTCGAGAACCATCAACTCGATTCGATTTCGTAGATAGGCAATCTTCTTGCCATCGGGCGAGACCAGTGGCTGGAACGTTTCGTCATCGGACTCAAGGATGACCTCGTCGGCCAGCAAGGTGGCGTTTGCAAACCGGTCCTCTTCTTCTCGGACGAGCGACGTCTTGTAGAGATTCCACGAGTGATTCCGCTCACCGGCATAAATCACGCTTCGTCCATCAGCGGACCAGGTTACCGAACGCTCCTGTTCGGGCGTGTTCGTTAAGCGGCGCGTGGTACCGTATTCGAGATTGGCGACAAAGACCTCGCCGCGCACGATGAAGGCGACTTCCTCTTCGTTGGGCGCGAGCGCAAACTCGGTCGCGTCGTCGCGGAGGACTTGGGTCTTGACCGTGTTCTCGCGATCGTCGGCTGGCGCGGAGACGGTCAGCTTGACTGGCTGTTCACCCGGCTTTTGGGTGTAGAGTTCGCTGTTGAAGGTAAAGCAGAGGACGCCATCTCGAGAAACCGAGAGAAAGCGGACGGGATGGGTCGGCAGCGTGGTGACTTGGGCTGGCGGAGCGGCTGGGTTTGCCGGATCGAGCTTCCAAATGTTGAAGTTGCCAGCTTGTTCGCTGAGGTAGTAAACCGCCTTGCCATCGGGAGCCCAGACGGGATTGCGATCTTCGCCAGTGAAACTTGTCAGTTTCGTATAGCTCTTGGTTGGGAGGTCGACCATCCAGACATCGCGAGTG